>NZ_JBBDQW010000004.1:0-13483 GCF_040905785.1 Tistlia sp. | reverse complement strand
CCCGGCCGCGGGGGGCGGCCGGCGGCCTGCTCGCCGGCCTGGCGGCCCGCTACGCCCTGCAGCAGGAGCTGAGGCTTACCCCCGCCTGGTTGGCGCTGCGCCTGGCGACCGGGGGCGCGGCCGGGCTGCTGGCCGCGGCCGCCGCCGAGGACGTCGGCGCGCTGGCGCCGGCGGCCGGCGCGGCCGTGGTCCTGGGCGCCGCCGCGATGCTGCTGCGCCCGGCCGTGCGGCGGCTCGCCTTCGCCGGCCGCCGGGTCGCCGCCGAGCCCGGCGGCGAGGCCGGCTGACATGCTGCTGCGGACCCGCATCCTGCTGATCGTCCTGCTGATCGTGGCCGTGCCGATGGCGGTCATGGGCAGCGCCTTCCTGCTGCGCGACAAGGCGGCGGAGGACCGGGCGGCGGCCCTACAGCTCGCCAACCACGGCACGATCTGGGAGCAGATCGTCGGCTCGGCGCTGCGCTCGGCCCAGGCCGCGACCACGGCGCTGCTGCAGGAGCCCGGCGTCGACCAGGCATTGCGTGAAGGCGACCGCGCCGACCTCAGCGTGCTCGAGGAGCGGATCCGCAAGGCGACCGCCGCCGGCACCGGCCTGGAGCGCCTCGACATCTTCACGACCGGAGGCGACCTGCTCTATTCGACCGACATCTCCTTCTTCGCCCGCCTGATGCTGCGCGACGTCGAGTGGGCCTTCTTCTGGGTCGACGGCCCGACCTACGGGGCGCGGGTGCTCGACGGCGAGCTGATCGGCATCGCCGCCGCGCCGATCCTGCTCGGCGGCGAGCGCGTCGGCACCTCGGTCACCACCCTAGGCCTGCAGGACCAGACGGCCCGGGTCGCCGACCTGCTGGATGCCGAGATCTTCGTCGTCGACCGCGCCGGAGCGCGCGTCACCGGCTCCGACGGACCGCTCTGGCAGGCCATCGCCGGCGCCCTCGACCGCGCGCCCGACAGCCTCGGCGGCCGCACCCTCGACCTCGACGTCGAGGAGCGGCGCTGGCAGGTCGGCGGCGTCGTCGTCGCCGACGTCGGCGGCGGCACCAGCGCCACCGTCCTGGTCGCCCGCGACATCACCGAGGCGGCCGAGCGCCGGGACCTGGTCAATCTCGCGCTGCTCGCCGGCCTGATGCTCGGCGGCATGGTCGTGCTCGCCCTGCTCTGGGCCTATCTGCGCAGCGCGCTCCGGCCGCTCGACGACGGCATCCAGGCGCTCAATGCGCTCTCGGCGGGGCGCACCGACCACTACGCCGAGCTGCCCAGCGGCCGCGACGAGGTCGGCCAGATCGGCCGCGCCATCGACGTCTTCCGCGCCGTCGCCCTGCGCGCCGAGCGGGCGACCGACGAGCGCGAGCGCCGGCGTCGGCGTCAGGCCCGCTTCATCCGCCGCCAGATGGCCATGCTGTCCGAGACCCTGGACGCGGAGGCCCAGGAATCCGCCCTCGACGACCTACGCCAGATCGAGGCCGCCGCCGAGGCCGAGCAGGCGGCCAGCGACCGCGGCGAGGGCGGCGACGAGCTGGGCCTGATCGCGGTCGCCCTGGAGCGCATGACGACCCGCGTGCGCGACCAGCAGACCCGCCTGACCGACCTGGTCGCCGAGCTGCGCGAGGCGCTGCAGGCCAAGACCCGCCTGATCGCCCTGGAGCAGGAGCTCGACATCGCCCGCGCCATGCAGCAGAGCGTGCTGCCGCGCACCTTCCCGCCCTTCGGCGCCTTCGAGCTCGACGCGCGCATGACCCCGGCGCGCGAGGTCGGCGGCGATTTCTACGACGTCTTCCGGATCGACGAGGAGCGCCTGGGCATCGCCGTCGCCGACGTCTCCGGCAAGGGCGTGCCGGCGGCCTTCTTCATGCTGATCTCGCGCACCCTGATGAAGGCGGTCGGCACCGAGGGCGAGCCGCCGGCGGCGGCCCTGGCCAGGCTCAACGAGCTGCTCGCCGCCGACAACGAGCAGATGATGTTCGTGACGCTGTTCTACGGCGTCCTGGAGCGCAGCAGCGGCCGCTTCGTCTTCGCCAACGCCGGCCACAACCCGCCGCTGATCCGGCGTGCCGACGGACGCGTGGAGTGGCTGGACGCCGCCGCCGGCATCGCGCTGGCCGTCATGCCGGGCCTCGACTACGAGGAGGGATCCGTGACCCTGGAGCCGGGCGACGCCCTGCTGCTCTACACCGACGGCGTCACCGAGGCCAACGACTCGACGGGCGAGCTGTTCGGCGAGCCGCGCCTGGAGGCGACGCTGGCGGCGACCGCGGGCGGCGACGCCGAGGAACTGGTGGCACAGGTGTTCGCGGCCGTGCAGGATTTCGCGCGGGGCGAGCCGCAGGCCGACGACCTGACCGCCGTCGGCCTGCGCCGCCGGCCGGAGACGCCCGGCAGGGACCAGGCAGGCGATGGCGCTTAAGCAGGCAGACAAGGCGGCAGGCGCGAAGGCCGGCACCGGCAGCAAGGCCGACCCGGCGGTCGCCGAGATCCGCCGCGACCTGCGCCGCGGCCAGTTCTTCCGCGCCTACGACCGCGCCCGCGCCGCCCTGGAGACTTCGCCCGACGACCCGATCCTGCGTCTGATGGCGGCCAGCGCGCTGGTGTTGACCGGCGCCGTGGCGGAAGCACGCGAGACTGTGGCCGGGTTCGACCGTACGCTCGACCGGCTGGCCGCCGACCATCCGGCCGCGGCCGACCCCGCGGCCAATCCGGGCGCGGAGGCGTTGCTCGAGGACGCCGAGGCCGCCGACCTGCTCGGCCGGATCTACCGGGCGAGCTGGCGCGAGCTCGGCGACTTCGAGGACCTGCGGCGCGCGCGCGACCTGGAACTGGCGCGCTTTCGCCGCCACGGCGACCTGGTCGCGGGCGCTACCGCCGCCGTGCTCTGCCGCTTCCTCGGCGAGCGCGAGCGGGCGCACGAGCTGGCCCACGCCTGCCTCGTCGCCAAGCCGCCGCGCGGCGGCAGGGACGGCGCAGCCGACTTCGCCCGGGCGCTGGCCGCCGCCGAGGCGGCGCTGCTGCTCGGCAAGGCCGAGGAGGCCGACCGGCAACTTGCGGTGGCCGGCGAGCTGGCGGTCGGCGAGCCGGCGCGCGGCGTCGAGGCGCGCCAGCACCTGCGCGACCTCAAAGGCCTGGGCGTGGCCGTGCCGGAGGCGCTGTGGACGCACTTCCGCCCGCCCGAGGTGGTGATCTTCGCCGGCGCGCCGGCCGACCTGCCGGGCCAGGCCGAGGCGGTGCTGCCGCCGCAGGCCGAGGCGCCGCTGACCGAGGCGCTGGAGCGCCTGCTCGACGAGCTCGACGCCTCGATCGGCTACTGCTCGCTGGCGGCCGGCGCCGACCTCCTCTTCGTCGAGGCGATGCTCCGCCGCAAGGCCGAGGTCAACGCCGTCCTGCCCTTCGAGGAGGCCGACTTCGTCGCGCAGCGGGTGCGCCCCTGCGGGGAGCGATGGGTCGCGCGCTACGAGGCGGCGCGCAAGGCGGTGACCAGCGTGACGCCCGTCTGCCAGGACCTCTACCTGGGCAACCCCGTCCTGCTGCGCTTCGCCAACCAGGTGATCGACGGCCGCGCCCGGCTGCACGCCGCCGCCCTGGACAGCGCGCCGACCCTGGTCGTTGTCTGGGACTACCTGGCCGAGCCGCTGCCCGGCAGCCCGAGCGACTTCATGGACCACTGGGGCGACCCGGCGCGCCTGCGCATCCTGGACCTCGCCGACCTGCGTGAGTCGCTGCCACCGGACGCGCCCCTGCCCGAGGGCTGCGCGGCCGGTCCCGGGTCCGCCGCCGGGGCCGTGGCGCCGCACGAGGGGCCGACCCAGGCGGTGCGCGCCATGCTGTTCGCCGACGTCGTCGGCTACAGCACCATCCAGGACCACCACCTGCCCGCCTTCTGGAGCCTGCTGCAGGCGGTGCGCGACCGGCTGGGCGACCGCC
Organism: Tistlia sp.; assembly: GCF_040905785.1. Taxonomy (NCBI): domain Bacteria; kingdom Pseudomonadati; phylum Pseudomonadota; class Alphaproteobacteria; order Rhodospirillales; family Rhodovibrionaceae; genus Tistlia; species Tistlia sp. The sequence goes on along the minus strand of NZ_JBBDQW010000004.1, from coordinate 9,569 downwards.
TCGACCCCGCCGTCTACATCGGCAGCTGGGGCGACGCCCTCTTCATCGTCACCGAGCGCGCGGTCGAGCTCGCCGGCATCGCCGTCGGCCTGACCGAGGCCTTCGAGGGCATCGACGCCCGGGCGCTCGGCCTGCCGGTGCGCCTGCGCCTGCGCATCGGCCTGCACGCCGGCCCGGTGTTCGCCGCCGAGCACCCGCTGAGTGGCGAGCAGGTGCTCTACGGCGGCAACGTCAACCGGGCGGCGCGCATCGAGCCGATCACGGTGCCCGGACGGATCTACGCCTCGGAGCAGTTCGTCGCCCTGCTGACCAGCGAGCACAGCGCCGCGGCGGTCGAGGCGCGCATGACCGGCGAGCCGCCGCCGCCGGCCTGGGCCTGCCGCTACCGGGGCGACCTGTCGCTGGCCAAGAACTACGGCCGCCAGACGGTCTACGAGATCGCGCCGCCGGCTGCCGCCGGCGGCGGCCCCCGACCCGCGGAGGCGCGGCCATGACGGCGACGCTGCAGCTGACCCTGAAGAACGACATGGCCGAGCACGCCCGCCTGGCGGCGGCCCTGTCGGACTGGGCCGAGGCCGAAGGCATTGATCCGGGCCTGGCGACGACCTTCGAGCTCGCCTTCGACGAGATCCTGGCCAACATCACCAGCTACGCCTATGACGACCCCGACGCAGAGCACGCCATCGAGGTCGCCTGCCGCTGGGACGGGGCCACGCTGAGCGCCGAGGTCGTCGACGAGGGCCGGCCCTTCGACCCCCTCGCCGCGCCCGACCCCGACCTCGAGGCCGGCCTCGAGGAGCGCGCGGTCGGCGGCCTGGGGCTGTTCCTGGTGCGCCAGCTGATGGACGAGGTCGCCTACCGGCGCGACGGCCCGCGCAACCGCCTGAGCTTCGCCAAGAAGCCGGCCGCGGAAGACCAGTAAGCAGGGAGTTCGGTGATGGAGATCAAACAGGAAAATCGGAACGGGCTGACCGTGATGAGCCTCGCGGGCAAGCTCGACACGGTCTCCTCGCCGGAGGTCCAGAGCGCGCTGACGGCCGCCCTCGAGGCGGCCGACAAGGGCGTCGTCATCGATATGGCCGAGGTCGCCTACGTCAGCTCGGCCGGCCTGCGCGTCATGCTGATCGGCGGCAAGACCGCCAAGGCCAAGGACAAGGCCTTCCGCCTCGCCGGCCTCAAGCCGGCGGTCGCCGAGGTCTTCAAGATGTCCGGCTTCGACCGCCTGCTGGAGATCCGCCCGGACGTCGCCGCCGCGACGGGGTGACGGCAGGCTACGTCCCCATAGCCGTCGTCCCCGCGAAAGCGGGGACCCAGAGAAAAGAGCCGTCTGCCCGGCAACCGAGAGTTTTCTGCGCACCGCGCCGTTCTCTGGGTCCCCGCTTTCGCGGGGACGACGAGATGAGACAGCCCCCTAAGCCGTCCGGCGCTCCCCCGCCCGGCCCGCCAGCGCCTCCGCCTCCGCGGCGAAGAGCGCGGCCAGGGCGTCCATGACGGCGCGCACGCGCGGCAGGCGGCGCAGGTCCTCGTGGACGATCAGGTGCTGGAGCGAGACGACCTCGGCGATCGGCGGGGTCAGGCGGACCAGGGCCGGGTCGGGGTCGGCGGCGAAACAGGCCAGCACGCCGAGCCCGGCGCCGCCGCGCACCGCCTCCTGCAGCACCATGGCGTCGTTGAGCCGGATCGCCGGCGCGCGGCCGCCGAGCTTCGAGAGCAGCCACTGCTGGCCGGCGAAATAGTGGTGCTCCTCGTCGAAGCCGGCCCAGGCGCAGTCGGCGTAGCGCGCCTCGCCGTGCGCCGCCGGGTTGGCGGCGACGTAGTCGCGGCCGCCGTAGACCGCGAAGGCGAAGCGGCCGAGCTTGCGCGCGACCAGCCCGGGGCCGTCCGGCAGGCATTCGCGGATCACCAGGTCGGCCTCGCGGCGCGACAGGTTGGCCAGCAGGTGGCTGACCGAGAGCTCGAGCTCGACCTCCGGCAGGCGCGCGCGCAGCGTCGGCAGGCGCGGCGCCAGGAACTGCGCCGCGACCTCGCCGATCGAGAGCCGGACCGTGCCGCGCAGTCGGTCGGCGAAGGCCGGCTGGCGCCGCGCGACCGCCTCGGCCGAGCGCTCCATGGCCTCGGCGAGCGGCAGCAGCTCGGCGCCCGCCGCGGTCGGCAGGAAGCCCTGGGGCAGCCGCTCGAACAGCCGCGCCGAGAGCGATCCCTCGAGCGCGCGCAGCCGCCGCCCGGCGGTCGGCTGGGTGACGCCGAGCCGGCGCGCCGCCCCCGACAGCGAGCTCTCCCGGGCGATCGCCAGGAAGATGCGCAGGTCGTCCCAGTTCAGCGCCATCGCCGGTCGCTCCTGCGTGAGGGGCGGCGGTCACTCGCCATCATCCCCGCCCCATTCCTCGTCACCCCCCGCCTTCTTCGTCATCCCCGCGAAAGCGGGGATTCAGAGGCCGGAGACGCCTGCGCGGGCGCACGGCGCTCCGGGCCGGCCTCGCTTTTCTCTGGGTCCCCGCTTTCGCGGGGACCACGAGCCAGGGGGAAGGCTCTCAACATTCCTGTTTGCAAGCTATGCGAAAAGGAGAATCGCGCAACATTTTTCTATGGGATACGACGGTCCCTGCAACCGCAAAGCGGAGAGGCCGACCCATGTACTTCGATCCCCGGCTCTGGCCCTTCACCCAAGGCCTGCGCGGCCGCATCGCCGCGGCCGTCGGCGTCGGCCTGGTCTCCTCGCTGATCGGCGTCGCCCGCCTGGCCCTGCTCGGCTGGCTGCTCGGGCGCATCCTGGGCGGCGCGACGCTCGCCGAGCTGTGGCTGCCGGCGCTCGGCGTCGCCGGCGTCATCCTGCTGCGCGGCCTCGTCGAGTACCTGCGCATCGACATCGCCCACGAGACGGCGGCGCGGGTCCAGCTGGTGCTGCGCGAGCGCCTCTACGACCGGATCGTGGCGCTCGGGCCGGCCTGGTTCGGCCTCAACCGCAGCGGCGACGTCATCACCTCGCTGATCGAGGGCGTCGAGCAGCTCGAGGTCTATTTCGGCAAGTACCTGCCGCAGCTGCTGGTCGCCCTGCTGACTCCGGTCGCGATCTTCGGCTTCGTCGCCTTCCTCGACCTGCCGGTCGCCGCCCTGCTGCTGTTCTTCGCCCTGGCGACGCTGCTGGCGCCGGCGGTCTTCCACCGTTGGGACGCCCGCAACTCCCTGGCCCGCGCCCAGGCCTACCGCAGCTACGCCGCCGAGTTCCTGGATTCGGTACAGGGCCTGGCGACGCTCAAGTCCTTCGGCCAGAGCCGCAGCCGCGCCGCCTTCCTGGCCGACAAGGCGCGCGAGATCTTCCGGCGCACGATGTGGGTGCTGGCGACCAACTCGGCGACCCGCGGCATCGCCGACACCGGCATCGCGCTGGGCGCCGTCTCGGCGCTCGCGCTCGGCAGCTGGCGCGTCCTCGAGGGCGAGATGAGCCTGACCGCCCTGCTGGTCGTGCTGCTGCTCGGCGTCGAGGTGTTCCGCCCCTTGCGCGACCTGCGCGGCCTGCTGCACGACGCCATGCTGGCGCGCTCGGCGGCGAGCGGCATCCTGGAGCTGCTGGACAGCCGCCCCGCGATCGAGAATCCCGGCACCGACCCCGGGCCGCTCGAGCCGAGCCTGGCCTTCGAGGGGGTGCGCTTCAGCTATCCCGGCGGCCGCGCGCCGGCCCACCAGGGGCTGAGCTTCGCGGTCCGGGCCGGCGAGCGGGTCGGCATCGTCGGCGCCAGCGGCAGCGGCAAGTCCTCGATCCTGCGCCTGCTGCTGCGCTTCTACGATCCCCAGGAGGGCCGGGTGCTGCTCGGCGGGCGCGACCTGCGCACGCTGGGCTTCGAGGCACTGCGCCGCCACTATGCGATCGTCGGCCAGGACACCTACCTGTTCCACGGCACGGTCGAGGAGAACCTGCGCCTGGGCGACCCGCAGGCGAGCCGCGAGCGGCTCGAGGCCGCCGCCGAGGCGGCCAAGGCCCACGACTTCATCCGGGCGCTGCCCCAGGGCTACGACACGGTGATCGGCGAGCGCGGCATCCGCCTGTCGGGCGGCCAGCGCCAGCGCATCGCCATCGCCCGCGCGCTGCTGCGCGACGCCCCGATCCTGCTGCTCGACGAGGCGCTCTCGGCGGTCGACGCCGACAACGAGGCGGCGATCCAGGAAGCACTCGACCGCCTGATGGCCGGGCGCACGACCCTGGTCCTGGCGCACCGCCTGTCGAGCGTCATCGGCTGCGACCGCATCCTGGTCATGGACCAGGGCCGGGTCGTCGAGGCCGGCAGCCACGCCGAGCTGGTCGCGCGCCGGGGCGCCTACTGGCGCCTGATGGCCGAGCAGCTCCAGGGCGGCGAGGCCGAGGAGGCGGCCGAGCTGCTGCCGGCCCTGAGCTTGGCCACGGCCAGGGCCGAGGCGACGGCCCTGCCCGGGCCCGACGCCCTGGAGGCGCCCCTGGACTCGGAGCCGAGCGACGCGATCGTGCGGGCGGAGGGGCTGAGCTGGGCCGGCGTGATCCGCGAGCTGCTGGCCTACGCCCGGCCCTGGAAAGGCCGGCTCGCCCTGACCTTCCTGTTCGGCGTGGCGCGCGTCGCGGCCTTCATCGGCGTCGGCGTCGTCTCGGCCCTGGCGGTCGCCCAGCTCAGGGCCGGCGAGCCTGTGCTCGGGCACTTCCTGCTGCTCGCCCTGCTGGCGCCGGCGGCGGGCGCGCTGCACTGGCTGGAGTCATGGATCGCCCACGACATGGCCTTCCGCCTGCTCGCGACCCTGCGCATCCAGCTGTTCGACAAGCTCGACCGCCTGGCGCCGGCCTTCCTGGTGCGCCGGCGCAGCGGCGACCTGGTGGCCATGGCGACCCACGACGTCGAGATGGTCGAGTACTTCTTCGCCCACACCATCGCCCCGGCCTTCGTCGCCGTCGTCGTGCCGGCGGCGGTGCTCGGCACGCTGCTCGCCTTCGACTGGCGCCTGGCGGCGGTGCTGACGCCCTTCCTGGCTGCGGTGGCGCTCTGCCCGCTGCTGCTGCGCCGGCGCATCGACCGGCTGGCGGCGCGCGCGCGCGAGGCGCTGGGCGGGCTCAACGCCCAGGCCGCGGACTCGGTGCAGGGCCTGACCGAGCTGCTCGCCTTCCAGCAGGCGGGCACCCGCAAGGCCGGCTTCCTGGCCCTGGTGCGCCAACATCACGAGCTGCGCCGGCCGTTCTTCCGCGAGCTGACCGCCCAGTCCGCCGGCGTCGAGGTCGCGACCGCGCTCGGCGGCCTGGCGGTGGTGCTGACCGGCGCGGCCCTGGTCCAGGCGGGGACCGTCGAGGCCGCCCTGCTGCCGCTCTTCACCCTGATCGCCATGGCCGCCTTCCTGCCGGTTTCGGAGATCGCCGAGGTCGGCCGGCAGCTCGCCGACACCCTGGGCGCGACGCGCCGGCTCTACGCCGTCTACCATGAGCCGGAGCCGGTGACCGACGGCCCGCTCGCGGCGATCCCCGGCACCGAAGGCGCCTCGCGCGACGGCGTCGAGCTGGTCTTCGAGGCCGTCGGCTTCACCTATCCCGGCCAGGCGCAGCCGGCGCTCGACGGCATCTCCTTCGCCGTGCCGGCGGGGCGCTCCTTCGCCCTGGTCGGCGGCTCGGGGGCCGGCAAGACCACGGTCGCCCAGCTGCTGCTGCGCTTCTGGGACCCGCAGGCCGGCAGCATCCGGCTGGCCGGCCACGACCTGCGCGAGTACCGGCTCGACGCGCTGCGCCGCGGCGTCGCGCTGGTCGCCCAGGACACCTACCTGTTCAACGACACCCTGGCCGCCAACATCCTGCTGGCGCGGCCCGAGGCGACCCCCGAGCAGCTCGGGCGGGCGGTCCGCCAGGCCGCGCTGGAGGAGCTGGTCGCCGGCTTGCCCGAAGGCCTGGAGACCCGGGTCGGCGAGCGCGGCGTCGCGCTCTCGGGCGGCCAGCGCCAGCGCGTCGCGATCGCCCGCGCCTTCCTGAAGGACGCGCCGGTCCTGGTGCTCGACGAGGCGACGTCGCACCTCGACGCCCTGAGCGAACAGGCGGTGCACCGGGCGCTGACCGAGCTGATGAAGGACCGCACGACCCTGATCATCGCGCACCGCCTCTCGACGGTCCGCGAGGCCGACCGGATCCTGGTTTTGGAGCAGGGCCGCCTGGTCGAGGCGGGCAGCCACGAGGCGCTGCTGGCCCGGCGCGGCAGCTACGCCCGCCTGGTCGCGCGGCAGCTCGCCGCCGGGCGACAGGCGGCGGCGCGGGCAGCGGAGTGACCGGCGCTCAGGCGCGCGAGGCCGCGGCCTCGGCGCGCCGGGTCCGTCGGCCGGCCCGGGCCCGGCTGCGCCGGTCGAGATGCAGCCACAGGCCGCTGACCACGAAGGCCGCCGGCAGCAGGGCGACGATCACCCAGAGCGCGCGCACCACCGGCCCGGCGAAGTCGCCGATGTGGATCGGGTAGCGCAGGCGCCAGAACCAGGTCGCCGCGTTCTGGTCGGCGCCGGTCTCGCTGGCCAGCAGGCGCGGCGGGTCGTCGCCGACCCAGACCCGGCTGACCGCCAGGGCGTCGTCGGGCTTGAGGCCCAGCATCACCGGCTCGCCCGCTCGGGGCATCCTGAAGTGCTTGAGCCTGCTGTCGGGAAAGGCGGCCCGGCCGACGGCGATGGCGGCATCGAGATCTCGGATCGGCGCCAGCGCGCCGAACTCGGGATTACCCTGGTCGGCGACTTCCTGGCCGGTCGCCGCCTCAACGACCCGCTGGATCGGGCCATGCCAGTAGAGCGACATGCCGGTGAAGGCGACGACGGCGAGCAGGACCGCCGTGACGACGCCCGAAAGCTGATGCAGCCGCAGGACCACGGCGCGCGGGCTGCGCGCGAAGTCGACCTTGAGGCGGGCCAGCCGCTTCGGCGGCAGCAGCCACATCCACAGGCCGACCAGCATCTGCAGGATCAGCACCAGCGAGACCGCCGAGATGAAATGCCGGATCCAGGGGGTGACGCTCTTGCTGCCGGTCAGCCAGCGCCGGTGCAGGCCGACGACGATGCCGTAGAGGCTGTCCTGCTGGCGGTAGTGGTCGACAACCCGGCCGCTGTAGGGGTCCAGGTTGATGACCCCGCCGCCGTCCGCCAGCCACAGGGTCCAGGGCGCCTCGGGGTTGTCGTTCAGGCCGAAGGACCAGACCCGGACCTCCGGCTTCTGCTCGGCCAGGCGCGCCACCAGGGTCTCGAACGGCAACGGCTCGGCGCCGGGCGCCGGCACCTCGACCGTCCAGGCCGAGGGCTGGAGCAGGCGCTGCAGCTCGTGGCCGTAGACCAGCAGGGCGCCGGTCAGGCTGAGCAGGAGCAACGGCAGGGCGGTGGCGAGCGAAAGCCAGAGGTGCAGCGTCCTCAGCCAGCGGTAGCGCATGGGTTCGGGTCCTTCGCTCGCCCCTTCCCTCGGACGGCCGTCAGAAGGTGTGGTCCACGCCGAACCAGAAGACCCGGCCGATCTTGCCGTCCGTGTTCACCGTCGAGCCGCTGACGGTGGTGCCGAAGTCCTTCTCGTCCAGCAGGTTCTCGACGCGCACGCGCAGCGCCCAGTCGGGCTCCGGCGACCAGCTGGCACCCAGGTCGACGCGGGTGAAGCCGTCGCGCTCGACGACGTTGTCGTCGGCGTCGATCGCCTCGTAGCCGGTCGAGTAGAAGGTCGTGCCCCACAGGCTGACGTCGTCGGTGACCTGGTAGTCCAGGCGGATCGAGAATTGGTTCTCGGGCACAGAGGTGGACTGCCCGTCCCAGAAGATGTTGCCGTTGACCTTGGTGCCGTCGGCGCGCGTCGACTCCAGGTCGAGCACCCGCATGTAGCCGGCCGAGACGGTCAGGTCGTCGGTCAGGCTGGCGAAGAGCTCGATCTCCAGGCCGGACTGGTCGACCTCGACGCTCTCGATGGCGCCGCCGTTGCGGCGCGGCACGTTGTCCTGGACGATGTTGTACCAGGCGACGTCGAGGTAGCCGCCGCTCCAGCCCTGGTTGACGCCGAACTCGATGGTCCGCGACTGGACGATCTCGTCGCCGGCGCCGCTCGGGTCGAGGGCGTCCGTGCCGAAGTTGCCGTACTTCTCGAAGAAGCGGTTGTAGCCAGTAGCGTAGCTGAACCGCAGCCGGGTCTGCTCGAGCACGCTGTAGGCGACGCCGGCCTCATAGGACAGCACGCCGTCGTCGGCCAGGTTGTCCGCCTGCTCGACGCCGTTCAGAACGATGTCGTTGCTGAACCAGGTGTGGCGCAGGCCGCCGCTGACCACGAGGTTGTCGTCGATGGTGAAGACGTTCTGCGACAGCACCGAGACGTCGTTGAAGGTGTTGTCCCACTGGTTGTCGCGCTCGTAGGTCGTGCGCTGGTACTGCGCGCCGAGCTTGCCGTCGTAGTCGAGCCAGGGCGCGACCGGAGTCGAGAGGTAGTGATCGGCGAAGAGCACGTTGTTGGAGATGCTGCGGTCGCGGTTGCGCGCCGCCCACTCCGAGCCGCCGTCGTTGTAGAGGTAGCCGACGCGCAGGCTGTTGATGTCGCTGAGCTTGCTGTCCAGCGTCGCCGAGCCGACCACCGTCTGGGTCGAGATGTCCTCGTTCACGCCGTTGCGGATGATCTCCGGGTCGCTGCGGTCGTAGATGCCGAGGAGTTCCAGGCGGGTCGAGCCGGAGAAGTTGTAGCCGAGCTTGCCGATGCCGCCGGCGATGGTCTGCTCTTCCAGGGTGTCCGGCTCGCCGAAGTAGCCGCCGTACAAGCCGCTGCCGGCGAAGTAGTAGTCCCAACTCTCGCCGCTGTCGGCGGCCTCGCCCTGGATCAGGGCCTCGCGCGCCGAGCTGGTGTCGAAGCTGAAGGCCTGGTGGTCCTGGTAGTCGCGTCCCGACTTGATGGTCGTCTCGATGACGCCGCCGTCGGTGCCGTCGCCGTAGCCGACCGCGCGCCCGCCCTTGAGCACGCCGATGCGGTCGATGGCGATCGAGGGGATCAGCGTGTTGGTGTAGCCGCCGCCCTCCTGGCCCTGGAGCTTGATCGCCGGCAGCCCATCGATCGACTGGGAGGCACCCCAGTCGCCGAAGGTGCGGATCTTGCTGCCGCCGCCGAAGCGGTCGCCGTTGCCGGGCTGGTTGATGAAGCCCGGGACGTTGTAGCGCAGCGCGTCGCCGGCGTTGACCGGGCTGAGGTTCTGGATCACCGAGCCGTCGAGGTAGGAATTGGTGCGGCTCTCGTTGACGCTGCGCCCGACGTCGTTGCGGATGCTCTGGGAGGGATGCTCGTGCAGCCCCTCGACGACCACCGGCTCCAGCTTGAAAGTCTCCGCACCGGCCGCCGAGGCGGCAGTGCCGACGGCGAGTGCGGTGCAGGCGGCCAAGATCCTCTTGCTCATATCGTCCCCTGTCGTTTCCGAACGCTCCCGCCCCCGGGAGCAACAGGGTTCGATGCCTAAGCTAAACGAAAGTCCATTGCAAATGATTCTCATACTCATTCGCAATCGTGCGAACGCGCGTGTGCGGCGGCTACAGGGGCTACAGGGGCTACAGGGCTACAGGGGCTACAGGGGCTACAGGGGCTACAGGGGCTA
>NZ_JBBDQW010000003.1:0-13629 GCF_040905785.1 Tistlia sp. | reverse complement strand
CATTTTTTTGTCCCGGCATTTTTTTGTGCTGCAGCCGGATTGTCGCGCCAACGGAAGCGGCTTGGGGTGCTGGCGGAGAAGCGAGACGACGGTCCGCCTGGCGACCCCGGCGTCAGCTCCTGACGAGAAAGGGGGGCCACCCGACCGGCCCCCCCTTGCGCGCTCGCACTGTCCTGCGGTGCGCCGAGCTACATGTACAGCTTCTCCTCCGCCATCCCCGCATAGAGATCGGCCACGAACTCGCCGTAGCCGTTGTAGAGCTGCGTCGGCACCTTCTCGTCGGTCCCGAGGACCTGCTCGCTCGCCTGGCTCCAGCGCGGATGCGGCACCTCCGGGTTGACGTTAGCCCAGAAGCCGTACTCCCGGGACTGGATGTCCTCCCAGAAGGAGACCGGCCGCTCCTCGGTGAACTCGAAGGCGACGATCGACTTGATCGACTTGAAGCCGTACTTCCAGGGCACGGCGAGGCGCAGCGGCGCGCCGTTCTGCTTGGGAATCGGCTTGCCGTAGAGGCCGGTCGCAATGAAGGCCAGCTCGTTGCTGGCCTCGGCGACCGTCAGCCCCTCGACGTAGGGCCAGGGGTACCAGCCGGCGCGCTGGCCGGGCATCACGTCGTAGTCCTCCAGCGTGACCATCTTGAGGTACTTGCCCGAGGCAAGGGGCCTGGCGAGCTTGACCAGCTCGGCGAGCGCGAAGCCCGACCAGGGCACGGCCATCGACCAGGCTTCGACGCAGCGCAGGCGATAGAGCCGCTCCTCGAGGGGCATCTTGGCCAGCAGCTCGTCGATGCCGATCTCGAAGGGCTCCTCGACCAGGCCGCCGATGCTGACCGACCAGGGCCGGATCGGCAGGTCCTGGGCGCCCCGCCAGATGTTCTTGGACGAGCCGAACTCGTAGTAATTGTTGTAGGTCGTCGCCAGCTTCTCGTCGGTCAGCGGCCGGTCTAGGCGGTAGCGCATGTTCTGCTTGACCGGGTAGAGGCCCGCCGAGGGGTCCGCTTCGGCGGCCGCCGCCTCGCCCACCCGGCCGCCCACCAGGGCAGCGGCGCCGAGCAGCAGCGGTCCGGCCGCCAGGGCCTTCGCCAGGCGGCGGCGCTCCAGGAAGATCGATTCCGGGGTCGCCTGGCTCTCCGGCAGTTCCCAGCCGCGCTTTCGCTTGATCAGCATCGCTTCGCCTCCGTTGCTTGCCTCCTACTTAGCGCTCGGCCGGGCCGAGACGAAATCAACAGCGCGCGAGCGCCCGTACGATCGGCGTGAAGAGGCGGCGGTGGTGGGCGGCGGCAGGCGGCGGCAGATCAGTCCTCGTGGTGGGCGATATCGCCCTCGGTGTAGAGGTATTCCTTGAGCATGCCCGCGAAGTCGGTGTCGTTGCGCCGCAGCCACTCCAGGACCATGACCGCGTGCTCCATCTCCTCGCGCATGTTGTGGAGCAGGATCGCCTTGAGCTGCGCATCATCGCAGTCGTCGGCGCGCTGTCGGTACCAATCGACCGCGTCCAGTTCCTCGGTCAGCGAGACGATCGCGTGGTGCAGGTTGAGAGTTTTTTCGGTGAGTCGCTCCCGCGGCGCGTGCAAACCTTCGCTGGCCATGCTCGATCTTCCCTTTCCTCAGAGATGCAGCTCGACGCCGTCTGCGGACGTCCGCCGGAAGGGTAGCGGAGCCGCTGCGAGGGCGCTACAGCAGACCGTCGAGCAGCAGCATCAGGGCAAAGCCGCAGAGCAGGCCGAGGGTGGCCCGGCTCTCGAAGCCCTTGCGATGAGTCTCGGGAATCATCTCGCCGGCGACGACGAAGATCATCGCCCCGGCCGCAAGACCGAGCGCCCAGGGCAGGGCCGGCTGGACCAGGGCCACCGCGGCGGCACCGAGGATGCCGCCGACCGGCTCGATCAGCCCGGTGAGCAGGGCCAGCCAGAAGGAGAGCCGGACGCCGTAGTTGAGGGCGACCAGGGCGGCGGCGACGACGAAGCCCTCGGGCATGTTCTGAATGGCGATGCCGACCGTCAGGGCTATCGAGGCGCCCAGGTCGTCCTGCCCGAAGCCGGCGCCGACCGCCAAGCCTTCCGGGAAATTGTGCAGGCAGATCGCGATGATGAACAGCCAGAGCCTGCGGCTGGTCACCGCGTCGGGCCCGCCGGGCCCTTCGCGTCCCTTGACGAAGTGCTCGTGCGGCACGAAGCGGTTGGCGACCCAGAACAGGCCGCCGCCGGCGAGCACGGACAGCGCCATGACGATAGCTGCGCCGCTCTCGCCGTAGCCGCGCAGCTCGGCCACCTCCAGGCCGGGCAGCAGCAGGGAGAAGGCGGCGGCGGCGAGCATGATGCCCGCGGCGAGCGACAGCAGGGTCGTCTCGAGCGCCGGGCTCATGCGCCGCAGAAAAAAGATCGCGAAGGCGCCGACGCCCGTGCCCAGGCCGGCGAGCAGGCTCGCCAGCCCGCCGCGCAGCACGACCTCCATTGCCCCCACGCCCTCTGCCCTCTCTCAGTTCGCTCGTCGGCAGTTGATCCGCCGGTGCTGCGGGCGACCGGTCAGCCGGCCGTCGAGCGCAGCATCCAGGCGGCCTTCTCGTGCGCCGCCATGCGCTGGGTCAGCAGGTCGACGGTCGCCTCGTCCTGGGCGCTCTCCGCCGCCGGGAAGACCGAGCGCGCGCGCCGCGCGACCGCCTCGTTGTCGGCCGCCAGCTGCTCGACCATCTGCTTGGCCGAGGGCACGCCGTCGGCCTCCTCGATGCTCTTCAGCTCGGCGAACTGCTTGTAGCTGCCCGGGGCCGGGAAGCCCAGGATGCGGATGCGCTCCGCGATCTCGTCGACCGCGGCGGCCAGTCCCGTGTACTGCTCCTCGAACAGCTGGTGCAGCTGCGGAAAGCCCGGGCCGGTGACGTTCCAGTGGTAGTTGTGGGTCTTGAGATAGAGCGTGTAGCTGTCGGCCAGGACCTTGGACAGCCCCTCGGCGATGACCTTGCGGTCCTCTGCGGCGATTCCGGTGTTCAGGGACATGACGGTCTCCTTCTGTCTGAGCGGGCGCACGCTGCGCTCCTGACAAAAGTGGCGTCTCCGCACCGATTTGCAAGACTGATTATAATTATTCTAAGAAAAGCCCCAGGCCACGGGGCGGACTGCGGAACATCCCTACTGGGCGGCCTCGGCGCGGTGCTGCTCGACGACCTGATCGGCCAGCTTACCGTGCAGCTCCTGGAGGTGGTCGTGGTGCCAGCGGAAGCTGCCGACGCCCTGGGTCAGGGAGCGCAGCTCCACGATCAGGTCCAGCAGCTCGGCCTGGGGCAGGTGCGCCTTGACCGCATCCCAGCCCGGCCAGCCCTTGCGCGCGTCGAAGCCGAGGATTTGCCCGCGCCGGCCGCTGAGCAGGCCGTGGACCCTGTTGGTGAACTCGCTGGGGACGAAAACCGTGACTTCGCAGATCGGTTCCAGCAGCACGGGCTCGCAGTCCGGCAGCGCCTCGCTCATGGCCATGCGGCCGACGGTGCGGAAGGCCATCTCCGAGGAATCGACGGCGTGGAACTGGCCGTCGAACAGCGTGACCTCGAAGTCGACGACCGGGAAGCCGAGCGGCCCGCGCCGGGCGTAGTCGAGAACGCCGTGCTCGACGGCCGGAATGAACTGCTTGGGGACCGCGCCGCCGACGACCTTGTTGTGGAAGCGAAAGCCCTCGCCGCGCCCGGTCGGGGCGATGCGCACCTTGACGTCGGCGAACTGGCCGTGGCCGCCGGTCTGGCGCTTGTGGCGGGCGTGGTGCTCGCTCGCCTTGCGGATCGTCTCGCGGTAGGCGGGGGTCGGCGCGCGGGTCGCGACCTCGACGTTGTACTTGCTCTTCAGGCGCTCGGCGGCGATCTGCAGGTGGATCTCGCCCTGGCCCCAGAGCCGCAGCTCGTTGGCGTCGGCGTCGTGCTCCATCGACAGCGAGGCGTCCTCCTCGATCAGCTTGCCGATCGACGCGGTCAGCTTGACCTCGTCCTCGCGCTTGGCCGGCTCCAGCGCCACGGCGTAGACGGGCGACAGCGGCTCTGGCCAGGGCAGGCCACGCTCCTCCTGGCGTCCCGCGGAGGTCACCAGGTCGCCGGTCTTGAGCTCCTCCATGCGGCCGAGCCCGATCAGGTCGCCCGGCCCGGCTTCCGAGGCCTTCTCCGAGCCGCCGCCCTGCAGGCGGAACAGGCCGGAGGGACGCGTGCCGCCGATCGTGGCGCCCTCCTTCAGGCCGCCGCGCCAGATCCGCAGCAGCGAGATGCGCCCCGTGTGCGGCAGGTGGAAGGTCTTGACCACGGTCGCCGCCAGGCTCTCGTCGGCAGGGATGCCGAGGCGCTCGGCAGTCGCCTCGACCGGCGGCGTCTCGTGGCGCAGCGCCTTGAACAGGCGGCGGATGCCGTGGTCCTGCTCGGCCGAGCCGAACAGCAGCGGCACGATCAGGTCGTCGCGCAGGTCCTTGGCGAGCTGGGCGTAGACCTCCTCGGTCGCCGGCTCCTTGTCCTCGAGCAACTGCTCCAGCAGGCCGTCGTCGAAGTCGGCCAGGGCCTCGAGCAGCTCGCGGCGCGCCTCGCTTTCGCGCTCCCTGACCTGCTCCGGCATCTCGATCATCGAGGAGGGACGGTTCGGCTCGTAGTGCCAGGCGCGCTCGCTGACCAGGTCGACGAAGCCGGTCAGCGCCTCGCCCTCGCGGATCGGCACCTGGCGCAGCACCAGCGGGCGGCTGGAGACGGCCTGGAAGGCCGCGAGCAGCTCGCGGACCCGCGCGTTGGCCCGGTCCATCTTGTTGACGAAGACCAGGTGCGGGATCTGCCAGTCGTCGAGGAACTTCAGGATCGGCGTCAGCGCCACCGCCTTGTCGGGCTCGGGCTCGGCGACGACGACGGCGACGTCGGCGGCCATCAGGGCGTTCATCGCCTCCTGGCCGAGCTCGACCGAGCCGGGGCAGTCGAGGAAGGTCCAGCGGTCGCCCAGGTACTCGCAGGAGGCGACGTTGAGCTCGACCGTCATCTGCCGGGCGCGGGCCTCCGGCGAGGCGTCGCCGACCGAGTTGCCGTCGGTCACCCGCCCCTTGCGCTGGGTGGCGCCGGCGTGGTGCAGCAGGGCCTCGAGCAGCGAAGTCTTGCCCGCCGTGTAGGGTCCCACCAGCACGGCGCAGCGCGCCGCCCCGGTTCCTCCGTTGCCAGAAGCCATGAGCTTCCTCCCTTGCGTCCTTGCTGTGACGCCCGGATGGCCACCGGCTGCCTGCCACCCGGCCAGACCGGGCGTTCTTATGGGGGCATTGTTTCGCGTTCCTGCCCGCCCTGGCAATGGCAAAGGCCGACGCCCCGGGCAGCAGCCAGGGTCTGGCGCAACCCCGGCCGGACCCGCTATCAAGCCGCCCCATGAGCAGCAGCAAGCACTACGACGTGATCGTCGTCGGCGGCGGGGTGATCGGCTCCGCGATCGCCTACTGGCTGGCCGCCGAGCCGGGCTTCGCCGGCCGACGTGTGCTGGTCGTCGAGCGGGACTTCAGCTACCGCGACGGCTCGACCGGCCGCTCGGCCGGCTCGATCCGCCAGCAGTTCTCCACAAGAGAGAACATCGAGATCTCGCTGTTCGGCGCGCACTTCCTGAAGAACGTCGCCGACTGGCTCGCGGTCGAGGGCGAGGTCCCCGAGGTCGGCTTCCGGGAGAAGGGTTACCTGTTCCTGGCCAGCCCGGCCGGCTGGCCGGTGCTGCAGGAAAACCACGCGCTCCAGAAGGCGCTGGGTGCCGACAACCTGCTGCTCGAATCGGCGGCGCTGCAGGCGCGCCTACCCTGGATGAACGTCGAGGACTTGGCCGGCGGCTGCCTCGGCCTCTCGATGGAAGGCTGGTTCGATCCCTTCGCCCTGCTCCAGGCGTTCCGGCGCAAGGCCCGCTCGCTCGGCGCCGAGTACCGCGAGGACCAGGTGACGGGGATCGCCACCGCCAACGGCCGCGCCAGCGGCGTCGCCCTGGCCTCGGGCGCGACGCTGAGCGCCGACTGGGTGGTCGACGCCGCCGGCCCGCGGGCCCGCGAGGTCGCCGCCCTGGCCGGGCTCGACCTGCCGGTGGCGCCGCGCAAGCGCCAGGTCTTCGTCTTCGACTGCAAGGCCGAGCTGCCGGGCATGCCGCTGGTGATCGACCCCAGCGGCCTCTATGTGCGCCCCGAGGGCAGCGGCTTCATCTGCGGCATCGCGCCGAAGGCGGGCGAGCCCGATCCCGACACCCTGGACCTGGAGGTCGACTGGACGCCCTTCGAGGAGGTGCTCTGGCCGGGCCTGGCGCAGCGCATCCCGGCCTTCGAGGCGATCAAGCCGACCGGCGCCTGGGCCGGCCATTACAGCGTCAGCCTGCTCGACCACAACGCGATCCTGGGACCGCATCCGGAGCTGCCGAACTTCCTCTTCGCCAACGGCTTCTCGGGCCACGGCCTGCAGCAGAGCCCGGCGGTCGGCCGCGGCATCATGGAGCTGATCGTCCACGGCGGCTGGCGGAGCCTCGATCTCTCGCGTTTCGACTACGAGCGGATCCTGCGCAACGACCCGATCCTCGAGCGCAACGTGGTGTGAGGGGGCGCAGCCGGTGCGAGAGCGGAGGCGCGCGTCCCGCCCTGGCCACCGGCGGCGCGAGTCCGCTAGTCTGACCGCTTTCCAGCGGCGGGAGGTGCAGGTGCCGTTCGACCCATGCCCAGAGACGGCGGAGCGCTGACATGCTGCTCGGCTGCATCGGCGACGACTTCACCGGCTCCAGCGACCTGGGCTCGACCCTGGCCAGGGAGGGCCTGCGGACGGTCCAGTACTGCGGCGTGCCGACGCGCGACGCCGCGCCCGACGTCGAAGCCGGCATCGTCGCCCTCAAGTCGCGGACCTGCCCCGCCGCCGAGGCCGTGGCCGACAGCCTGGCCGCGCTCGCCTGGCTGCGCCGCCAGGGCTGCCGCCAGTTCTTCTTCAAGTACTGCTCGACCTTCGACTCGCGGCCCGACGGCAACATCGGCCCGGTCATCGACGCGCTGATGGCAGAGCTCGGCGCCGACCGCGCCCTGGTTTGCCCGGCCTTCCCGACCAACGGCCGGCGGGTCTTCCAGGGCCACCTCTTCGTCGGCGACCGTCTGCTCAGCGAGTCGGGGATGGAGAACCACCCCCTGACGCCGATGACCGATCCCGACATCCGGCGCTGGCTGACCCTGCAGACCAGGCTGGGCGTCGGCCACGTGCCGTACCAGACCATCGCCGAGGGGGCCGCGGCGGTGACCGCGGCGCTCGAGGCGGAGGTCGGCGCCGGTCGTCCGGTCGTCGTGCTCGACGCCGTCGCCGACGGCGACCTCAGGGTCATCGGCGAGGCGGCGGCCGGCGTCGCCCTGGTCACCGGGGGCTCGGGCGTCGCGCTCGGCCTGCCGGCGAACTTCGAGGAGCGCTCCGGTCGCGGCGAGGGCGGCTGGGAACCGGTCGCGGGCCCGGGAGTCGTGCTCTCTGGGTCTTGCTCGGCGGCGACGCGCGGCCAGGTCTCGGCTTACAGCCGCCACCACCCGGCTCTGGCGGTCGAGCCGCTCCGGGTCCTGACCGGCGAGCAGACCGCGGCCGAGGCCGCCGACTGGGTGCTCTCGGTGCTGGACGCCGGGCCGATGGTCTATTCGACGGCCGACCCCGAGGCGGTCTCGGCCCTGCAGGCAAGCCACGGCCGCGACGCCGTGGCGAGCGCGGTCGAGACCTTCTTCGCCGAGTTGGCGGCCCTGCTGGCCGGCCGCGGCCTGCGCCGTTTCGTCGTCGCCGGTGGCGAGACCTCGGGCGCCGTCACGGCGGCGCTGAAGACCGAGAGCCTGCGCATCGGCCCCGAGATCGCGCCGGGCGTGCCGGCCCTCTTCGACGCCGAGCAGGGCCTCGCGCTGGCACTCAAGTCCGGCAATTTCGGCGCGCCCGACTTCTTCGAGAGCGCCCTCGCGGTGCTGGGCCCCGACCGGTGACCAGCGAGGCGGCCCAGCGCGAGGCGATCTGCCGGGCGGCCCGCTCCTTCTTCGAGCGCGGCCTGACCGCGGGCGCCTCGGGCAACATCTCGCTGCGCCTTGAGGACGGCGGCCTGCTGGTCACGCCGACCGGCTCCTCCTTCCGCGACCTCGACCCGGCGCGACTCAGCCGGCTCGACGCCGACGGCCGGCTGCTGACGGGCGACAAGCCGACCAAGGAGATGGCCCTGCACAGCGCCTTCTACGCGACCCGGGGCGCGCGCAGCGGCGCGGTGGTGCACCTGCACTCGACCCACTCGGTAGCACTCTCGCTGCTGCCCGAGACCGATCCCGACGATGCCCTGCCGCCGCTCACGGCCTACTCGGTGATGCGCCTCGGCAAGGTCCGGCTGCTGCCCTACTTCCGGCCCGGCGACCCGGCCATGGGCGAGGCCGTTCGCGCGCTCGAGGGCCGGCGCAGCGCCGTGCTGCTGGCCAACCACGGCCCGGTGGTGGCGGGCGCCGACCTCTCCGCGGCCGTCTACGCGATCGAGGAGCTCGAGGAGACGGCGCGCCTGGCCCTGCTGCTGCGCGGCTGCGATCCCCGCCTGCTGACGCCCGAACAGGTCGCCGATGTCGTCGAGACCTTCGAGGTCGAGTGGGGCTGAGCGAGGGCTATCCGACTGTCGCTCGGGGCCAGCCGAAGCAGAAGTGTGACCCTGGCACTCGATATCTTGACTCTTCACGGCCGACCCCGCTTCGCGGTCGGGCGCAGCGTCAAGGAGACCCTCCCCTTCCGTCATTTCCCAGTCCTTCCTCGTCATCCCCGCGGAGGCGGGGATCCATGGTGGGCGTCCGCGCGCCCCGGCGAAAGCCGATGGATTCCCGCCTTCGCGGGAATGACGAGAGGCGGCGGAAAGAAAGAGAAGAAAGGTGGCGCAGTTCCGTTCCCTCAGATCGAGTGCGCCTCCAGGGTCGCCGGATGGAAGATCTCCTCGATCGTCAGGCGGCGCTTCGACAGGCCCTGGCGGTGGTGGTGATCGAGGAAGTTCTCCAGGACCGGGCGGTTCCCGGCGACGCCGTAGGACCAGTAGTCCTCGCCCATCAGCGCCCTGGCGGCGGCGAGCTGCTCCTCGACGAACGGCAGGGTGACCTTGGTCGCCGAGGTGTCGGAGAGCAGTGCCAGGGCGGCGGCCTTGGAGCGGCCGAAGGCCTTGAGCAGGGCCGCCGGCAGCCAGGGCTGCGCCTCGGCGATCTCGCGCCTGAGCCCGAGCAGGTGCATGATCGGGAAGATGCCGCTGCGCCGGTAGTAGTCGGCGGCCGCCGACGTCGGATCGCGGAACAGGCGGCGCACCTTCGGGTGGCCCTGGTCGAAGCAGCTGAGCGTGCGCGGGCCCATGAAGCCGTCGATCTCGCCCTCGGCCAGCAGGGCGTTCAGCGAGCGGCCCTCCGGCGCCTGCTCCAGCCGGATCTCCGGCGGCAGCTGCAGCGGGATCTTCTCGGGCCGCCCCGGCGTCTCCATGCCGCCGCGCACCCAGGTCACGTCCGAAGGCCGTACCCCGTGGTCGTCTTCGAGCAGGGCGCGGGCCCAGACGTTGGCCGACAGCTGGTACTCGGCGAGGCCGATGCGCTTGCCCTTGAGATCCTCCGGCCGCTCGA
Source organism: Tistlia sp. (assembly GCF_040905785.1). Classification (NCBI taxonomy): domain Bacteria; kingdom Pseudomonadati; phylum Pseudomonadota; class Alphaproteobacteria; order Rhodospirillales; family Rhodovibrionaceae; genus Tistlia; species Tistlia sp. Next base: position 4,051 of record NZ_JBBDQW010000003.1, on the reverse strand, counting down.
TGCCCTTGTCGTCGCGCACGTAGATCGAGGTGTGGCGGAAGGCGCGGCTGAGGAAGGCAGGGATCGCGACATAGGCGGGATCGCCCTTGTCGACGGTCACCAGATAGGAGCTGAAGGACAGCTCGCAGATGTCGAACTCGCGGTGCCGGAAGGCGCGGAAGAAGATCTCCTCCGGCGAGAGGGTCATGAAGACCGGATCGACGCCGTCGATCTGCACGCGCCCGTCGAGCAGCGCGCGGTTGCGGTCGTAGTCGCCGATGGCGACCGAGAGCCGAAGCTTGGACACGGGGCGGGTTTCCTCCTTCCGTCGGGGGCCTCAGCAGGCCGCCTTCATCTCGCGGCGGGACCGTAGGGCACCTGCAGCGTCATGGCGATCTCGCGCCGCTCGGCGGCCGAGCGCAGGATGCCGTGGCAGACCTCGAGCGAGGCCAGGCCCCAGGCGCCGTCGTGGGCGGGGGCGCGGTCCTCGACCACCGCCGCCCAGAGCTCGTCGACGACTTCGCGGCGCGGGATCCCGGGCGCCGGGATCGGACGCTCCTCGATCGCCTCGTCGCCGTAGACCAGCAGGCGGTCGGGCAGCGGCCGCAGGTCGGCCCGCTCGCAGCTCGCGACCAGGAAGCCGAAGTGCTCGTGGGCCGCCGGCGGCGGCGCATCCGGCGTGGCGCCGGCCGCGCCGCCGTAGGTGCGGGTGCGCTTCAGCGCCGCTTCCGCCTCGGCGGATTCCAGGCCGCGCAGCGCCCGGCGCGCCCGGCCGTAGCCGTCGGGCGACTTGCGGGCGCCGAGCTCGCCGAACCAGCCGCACAGCTCGTCGCTGTCGAAGCGGGCGTAGCCGCTGTAGGTCAGCGAAGCGAAGGCGCCGTCCTCGAAGTCCAGCAGCAGCGCGTAGGCGCCCTCGGTCGGGCGCTCGGGGTCCCAGTCGCCGGTGTGGGCGCGCACCGAGCGGACCAGCCCACCGCCGAGCAGCCGGACGACGTCGATCTGGTGCACCGCCTGGCTGAAGACGACGCCGCCGCCGGCCCTGGTCACCAGCTCCTCGGGACGGCGCGGCCGGTACAGGAAGTCGGTATAGTTGAGCGCCTGGATCATGCGCAGCCGGCCGACCGCGCCGCTGTCGATCAGGGCGCGCGTCTCCAGGATCGGGCGATCGAAGGAATGGCTCGGCCCGACGATCAGGTGGACGCCCGCGGCCGCGGCGGCGGCGACCATCGCCTTGCCGTCCTCCAGGGAGACCGCCAGCGGCTTCTCGACCAGGATATGCTTGCCGGCGGCGGCCGCCTGGGCGACCTGCTCGGCATGGAACTGGTGCGGGCTGGCGACGTAGATCGCTTCGACCTCGGGATCGGCGCAGAGCTCGACCAGGGTCGCGTAGGTGCGGCCGCCGAACTCCTCGGCGAAGCGCGCCCGGCCGCTCTCGCTCGGGGTCGTGGCGGCAACGAGGCGGACGCGGCGGTCGCGGGCGAAGGTCGGCAGCATCAGCATGAAGGCGCGGCCCAGGCCGCAGACGCCGAGCCCGATGGCACGCCCGACTGGGGCGGTCTCGCTCACCACTCCAGCACCAGCTCGTCGGACTTGGCGCGCGAGACGCAGATCATCAGGTGGTCGGCGCGCTCCGCCTCGCTCAGCACCAGGTCGCGGTGCTCCGCCTCGCCCTCCACCAAACGGGTCTTGCAGGAGCCGCAGGTGCCGCTCTCGCAGGAGCTCGGCAGCCGATGCCCCCGGGCCCGCAGCGTCTCCAGGATGGTCGCGTCGGCCGGAATCTCGACGCGCTCGCCGGTCCTGGCGTTGCGCACCGCGAAGGACCTGTCGTCGGGGCGGATCGCCTCGACGTCGCTGGCGAAGTCCTCGAAGTGAATTGCAGCCTCCGGCCAGTGCCCGGTGACGGCGCGGACCTCCTCCATCAGGGGGCGTGGCCCGCAGCAGTAGACGTGGGCCTTGCCGGGCTTCTCGAAGAGCTCCCAGAAGTCGAAGACCTTGTCGGGGTCGCCGTCGTCGTGGTGCAGCCGCACCTTGCCGGCGAAGGCGGGGTCCTGCAGCTCCTCGCGAAAGGCGGTCAGCTCCGGGCTGCGCGTGCAGTAGACCAGCTTGAACTTGGCCTCGCCCTCGCGCGCGACCTGGCGCAGCATCGCCAGGATCGGCGTGATGCCAATGCCCCCGGCGACGAAGAGGTACTCGCCGGCCGGCTGCAGGGGGAAGCGGTTGATCGGCGCCGAGACCGGCACCCGGTCGCCCTCGCCGACCTGCTCGATCAGGCTGGTCGAGCCGCCCCGGCCGGCGCGCTCCTGCTTGACGCCGAGCACGTAGCGGTCGCGCTCGGCGGGGTCGTTGCTGAGCGAGTAGGTGCGCCGGGCGCCCGAAGGCGTCTCGACCGTGACGTGGGCGCCGGCCTCGAAGGGCGGCAGCTCGCCACCTTCGGGATCGACCAGCTCGAAGCGCCAGATGTCGGGCGTCAGCTGCCTCTTGCTGCGGACCAGCAGCGGCCGCAGCCCGCTGCCGATCGGATCCTCCGCCATCCGCCGTCTCTCCCGCCTTTCCGTCCAAGGCCTTGGCCTCGCGCGGCAATTACCTTAGATATCTAAAATACGGGGTCAAGCTGATTGACCCGAATTACTTAGATATCTAAAATTTTTCGCCGAGCCACGTGACCGGGAGGACCGCCATGCTGACCGCCGAGGAGAACGACCTGCTGTGCCGCGTCGAGAAGGACGCACCGATGGGCCGGCTGATGCGCCAGCACTGGGTGCCGGCGCTGCTCTCCGAGGAGATTGCCGAGCCGGACGGCAAGCCGGTGCGCGTGCGCCTGCTGGGCGAGAACCTGGTCGCCTTCCGCGACAGCGAGGGCCGGGTCGGCGTACTCGACGAGCTCTGCCCGCACCGCCGCGCCTCCCTGGTCTACGGCCGCAACGAGGAGTGCGGCCTGCGCTGCCTCTATCACGGCTGGAAGATGGACGTCGAAGGCAACGTGCTGGAGATGTCCAGCGAGCCGGCGGAGAGCCCGCTGAGGGAGAAGGTCAAGCACAAGGCCTATCCGGCGCGCGAGGCCGGCGGCTTCGTGTGGATCTGGATGGGCGAGGCCGAGGCCATGCCCGCGTTCGAGCGCCCGCCCTTCTCGCCGGACGAGGAGACCAAGGTGGCGATCCTCAAGGTCAAGGTGCCGGCCAACTGGGCGCAGATCACGGAAGGCCAGATCGATTCGGCGCACTCCTCGAGCCTGCATTCCTCGGACATGGTGCCGGCCCGGGTCGAGAGCGCCGGCGCCACCGAGAGCAACTGGCTGCGGCCCTCGACCGACAAGTCGCCGCGCCTGCAGGCCGAGCGCACGCCCTACGGCTTCCGCTACGTCGCGATCCGCCGGCCGATCAAGAACGCCGCGAGCCACGACTACATCCGCATGACCGTCTACGTCGCGCCCTTCGTCTCGCTGATCCCGCCGAACAGCTCCTACAACGTCGCCAGCGTCATCGTGCCGATCGACGACACCCACAGCGCCTTCTACTTCGTCGCCTGGGGCGGCGAGAACTGCCCCGACACCGAAACCTGGCGCAAGTTCAACCACACCCGGGTCGGCATCGACCTCGACCAGGACCACAACACGCTGCGGACCTTCGAGAACGACTTCGGGCAGGACCGCCAGGCGATGGCCGCCGGCAACTTCACCGGCATCAAGGGCATCCCGAACCAGGACATCGCCATGTGGGTCTCGATGGGCCCGATCGTCGACCGCACCAAGGACGTCCTTGGCGCCAGCGATCTGGCCATCGTCGAGTTCCGCCGCCTGATGGTCGAGGCCGCCGGGCAGGTCCGCGACGGCGGCCCGGCGCTGGGCACCAGCGAGCCGCGGATCCCGCACGTCGAGATCGCCTCCTGGCAGGGCATCGTGCCGAAGACCACCGACTGGCGCACCCTGGGCGGCGGCACCTCGGCGGCGCGAAAGGCGAGCTGAGGGTCGGCACCTCCTTCCGTCATCCCCGCCCCCTCTCTTTCGTCATCCCCGCGCAAGCGCACTGGTGTCCGGGATTTGTGATGCGGCCTGAGTGTCATGAGAGTTGGAGAA
>NZ_JBBDQW010000002.1:0-64297 GCF_040905785.1 Tistlia sp. | reverse complement strand
TCCACAACCCGCCGGTGCTGGTCCTCGACGAGCCGACCGCCGGCGTCGACATCGAGCTGCGCCAGCAGCTGTGGGGCCGGGTGCGCGAGCTCAACCGCCTGGGCACGACGATCCTGCTGACCACGCACTACCTGGAAGAGGCCGAGGAGCTCTGCGACACCATCGCGATCATCAACCGCGGCCAGGTGATCGCCTGCGACGCCACCGAGACCCTGGTGCAGCGCCTCGACAACAAGGAGCTGCAGCTGATCGTCGCCCCGGAGCTGACCGAGGTGCCGGCGCCGCTGACGCCCTTCGAGCCCGAGCTGGCGGCGCCCAACCGCCTGGTCTTCCGCTACCGCACCAGCGCCGGCCCGGTCGGCCGGATCCTGGCCGCCGCGCAGGAAGCCGGCCTCGAGATCCTCGACCTGCGCACCGAGGAGGCCGACCTGGAGGACATCTTCCTGCAGCTGACCCGCGGCGCCCATGACGACGAGCGCTGACGCGCCAGCGCCGCGCGCGGCGGCGCCGACGGCCGCCGGCCCGGCGTCCTGCAGGGCGTGACGGCCCGGCGCCGGTTCCCCGGGGTGCCGCTGCTGGCGGCGCTGCTGCCGGGGGCGCTGATGACTGCGGCCCTGCTGGCCGGGGCCCTGGCCGGCTGCACGCCGAAGCTGGCGCCGCCGGGGCCGGGCGCGACCACGCCGCGCCTCGAGCTCGGGCGGCTGAACGAGCGAAGCGCCGCGGCCGCCCTCGTCGCCGCCGACGGCCTTGCGCTGCCGCTGCGCGCCTGGCTCCCCGAACAGGATGCGCAACCGGGAGCGCAACCAGGCGCTCAATCGGCGGCCCAATCGGGGACACGCGCGCCCGAGGCCGTGATCCTGGCTCTGCATGGCTTCAACGATCACAGCGGCGCCTTCGCGTCGCCGGCCCCGGCCCTGGCGGCTCGGGGCTTCGCCGTCTACGCCTACGACCAGCGCGGCTTCGGCGCCGGACCAAACCCCGGCCTGTGGGCGGGCGCCGGACGCCTGGCGGAGGACGCCCGCCAGGCGCTCGCGCTGCTCGCCGAGCGGCATCCCGGCAGGCCGCTCTACCTGCTCGGCGAATCGATGGGCGCCGCCGTCGCCCTGCTCGCCACCGGCAGGCCCGGCGCGACCCCGGTGCCGGCGAACCTGCGCGGCCTGATCCTCTCCGCACCCGCGGTCTGGTCGAGCGACCTGCAGCCCTGGTACCAGCGCTGGGCGCTGTGGCTGAGCGTCCGGCTCGTTCCCGGCCTGGCGCCGTCCGGCCGCAGCACCGGCATGCAGGCCAGCGACAACATCGAGGCGCTGCGGGCGCTGGGCCGCGACCCCCTGGTCATCAAGTACAGCCGGATCGACACGGTCCAGGGGCTGGTCGAGCTGATGAGCCGGGGCCTCGAGGCGGCGCCGAGCGTGCGGTTGCCGGCACTGCTGCTCTACGGCGAGCACGACGAGCTGATCCCGGCACGGCCCGTCGAAATGCTCTGGGAAGCCCTGCCCGAGGGCCCCGAGAGTCACCTGGTGGTCTATGAGGACGGCTGGCACATGCTGCTGCGCGACCTGCAGGCGGAGGTCGTACTCGAGGACATCGCGGCCTGGATCGCGCGCCCCGGCCTGACCCCGCCCTCGATCACGGTCGGCCTTGCCGGCGACAGCGTCGAGCGATAGGTCAGCCCCCCGAAGCGCTCCCCCGCGGCATCCCCCCGGCAGCACCCCCGCAGCGCCTTGTAAAGCCGCTCGGCCTTGGGATATGTTGCCGCCTCGCTTGCGGGCCCGTAGCTCAGCTGGATAGAGCGCTTCCCTCCGGAGGAAGAGGTCTGGGGTTCGAATCCCTACGGGCCCGCCACCCCTTCATCCGCCAGTCCTTCATGCGCAAGGCAGGCGGGCGCGCGAGCCGGGAGAAGGCCACCCCGTGCGCAGCACCCTAGCTTCGGTCGGCGCGCTGATGCTCTCCGCCGGCATCCTGGTCATGGGCAACGGCCTGCAAGGCACCCTGCTGCCGGTGCGCGCGCAGCTCGAGGCCTTCTCGACGCCGGCAATCGGCCTGATGGGCTCCTTCTATTTCATCGGCTTTGGGCTCGGCTGCGTCGCCGGCCCGCTGATGATCAAGCGGGTCGGCCACATCCGGACCTTCGCGGCCCTGGCCGCGATCGCCGCCGCCGTGCCGCTGGTCCACGCCGTCTTCCCCGACCCCTGGCCCTGGACCTTCCTGCGGGTCTTCACCGGGCTCTGCTTCGCCGGCCTCTACACGGTCATCGAGAGCTGGCTGAACGAGCGCTCCAGCAACGAGACGCGGGGCCGGGTCCTGTCGCTCTACGTCGTCGTCAACTTCATCGCGATCGTCGCCGGGCAGATGCTGATCGGGATCGGCGACCCGATCGACTTCCAGCTGTTCAGCCTGGTCGCGATCCTGGTGACCCTGGCCGTCGTCCCGATCGCCCTGACCACGGCGATGGCGCCCAAGCCGCCGACCCAGATGCGGCTGCGCCTGCTCCGGCTCTACCGCCTGTCGCCGGTTGGCTTCGTCGGCTGCCTCGTCGTCGGCGTCACCAACGGCGCCTTCTGGACCCTGGCGCCGGCCTTCGTCACGGCGAGCACCGGGACCACCGACCGGGTTGCCGTCTTCATGTCGGTCGCGGTCGCCGGCGGCGCGCTGATGCAGTGGCCGCTCGGGCGCCTGTCCGACCGTTTCGACCGGCGCTGGGTGATCATCGGCGCCTGCTTCGCCGCCGCCCTCAGCGGCGCCGCGCTGTTCCTCTACGGGCCGGTGCCGACGGGGCTCTACGTCGCCGCCGCCGGCTTCGGCGCAACCTCGCTGTCGATGTACGCGCTCTGCGTCGCCCACGCCAACGACTACGTCGATCCGGCCGACGCGGTCGAGACCTCGAGCGGCCTGCTACTGACCTTCGCGGCCGGCGCCGTCGCCGGCCCCTTCCTCGGCTCGATGGCCATGGAGAGCTTCGGCCACGGCAGCCTGTTCCTCTACACCGCCGTCTTCCACCTGCTGCTCGCCGGCTTCGCCTACTACCGCATGCGCCAGCGGGCGACCCTGCCCACCGAGGCCAAGGACCGCTTCGTCGCGGTCGAGCCGCGGCTCAGCGGCCAGGTCTTCGAGCTCGATCCGCGGGCCGAGCCGACGGCGGCGGAGGATTCCGGCGCCGCGCCCGGCAGCCATTCGCCGGAGCCCGGAGAGGAGCCCCTCTCCGCTCGTTAACCTCTCCGCCCGTTAACCTCTCCGGCCGTTAACCCTTTGGCAAAGCTCGGGGCCGCACAAAGGTGCATGTCCGAGTTCCTGCGCCCGCTCTCGAACCAGCCGACCCACTCGCTGCGCTCCCGTGCGCATCGGGCCTGGCTGCTCGCCGAAGGCGACGGCTTCCTGGCGCAGTACTTCCAGCGGATCGACCTCAAGGTCGCCGCGAGCTTCACGCCGGAGCAGCGCGTCGCCCTCAAGCAGATGTTCGGCGACCGCAACCAGGGCAACCACGTGGTCGACTTCCGGCACTCGCTGCCGATCGGCCGGCGGCGCTACTACCTGGTTCTGCTGCTCGGCCACGAGCGCCGCACGCTCGACCGGCTGCGCGCCGAGGGCGTGCTGGCGCGCTCGACCACCCTGCTGATCTACCTGCTGACCGCCCTGATCCTGGCGGTGCCGCTGCTGGTGCTGATCTACGTCGTCAAGATGGCGGCGGGCGTCGACCTCGTCGTCGACGGCGGCCTGCACGGCTTCTGGGAGGGCCTGAGGGCCCAGATCGGGCTGCTGCTCGGCGGCTGACGGCGGCGGTTCAGCCGCCCTGGCCCGGCGGACCACCGCCGCCCTGGCCGGGGGGGCCGCCGCCGCCATGGCCGGGCGGGCCGCCGCCCGGGCTGCTGTGTCCTGGCGGGCAGTGAACGGGATTGCCGGGCGAAGGACCGCCGCTCGGCGAGCCGACCTGCCCCGGCGGACGACAGGGCGACGGCAGAATCTGCGCGTTGGCGGAGCGGTCGATGCGCACCAGCGTCGGCACCGTGTAGGCGACCGCGCTGGCCAGCCCGAGACGCGCCAGGGCCGTGCGGCGGGTCAGTCCGGCCGGTTCGCCGCGCCCCTCGTCCTGCACAGTCTCGTCGGTACGTCGAACCACGGCGGAATCCTCGAACTTGCTCATTCTGGGAAGGCTGGCACGCACCACCCTAACGAAAGTTTAAGCGCCACTCTCCCCGGTCGGGCGCCTGGAACTTCCTGCCGGCTCGCCCCAAGATGGCGCGGGTGGCACTCTCGGGCTCCAGCATCGCACAATTCCGCGCGAACAGGTAATCGGACCGACAACCATGCCTCCCACAACCCTGGTTTCAGGAACAACCGCCCCAGAAAGCTTGGGTCCGGAGTCACTGGCCCGGGCGGGCGACGCCCTTGCCGACGACCCGGCAGCCCTCAGGGTCGCCCGCGGCGTCTGCCGGCTGTTCGACCGCCTCGGCCACGTCGGGCTGACGGAGTTCGTCCTGCGCGGCGGCCGACGCGCCGACGTGCTGGCGCTCGGGCCGGGCGGCGAGCTGAGCATCGTCGAGATCAAGAGCTGCCTTGCCGACTTCCGTAGCGACGGGAAGTGGCCGCAGTACCTGGAGTTCTGCGAGCGCTACTACTTCGCGGTGCCGCTCGGCTTCCCGCTCGAGGTGCTCCCCGAGGACCAGGGACTGATCGTCGCCGACGGCTACGACGCGGCGATCCTGCGCGAGGCCGACCGCCGTCCGATCGCCGCCGCCCGCCGCAAGGCGGTCACGCTGCGGTTCGGCCAGGTCGCCGCCCGGCGGCTCAGGCTCCTGCTCGATCCGGAGGGCGTGGGACCGGGATTCGCCGGCTAGCTAGGGAGAGGCGGGCTCAGCCCGCCAGCTTGCGGATCGTGGCACTGGTCGAGTGGCCCTCCTTGAGCTCGGCCAGCACGACGCGGCCGCCCCAGCTCTCGACCAGGTCGCGGCCGACGACCTCCTCGAGGGCGTAGTCCGAGCCCTTGACCAGGACGTCGGGACGCAGCGTCCGAATCAGCTCCAGGGGCGTGTCCTCGGCGAAGACCACGACGCGCTCGACGCCCGACAGCGAGGCCAGCACAGCGGCACGCGCCGCCTCCTCCTGGATCGGCCGCCCCTCGCCCTTCAACCGCTTGACCGAAGCGTCGCTGTTGAGCCCGACGATCAGGCGGTCGCAGGCGGACCGCGCCTGCTCGATCAGGTGGATGTGCCCCGGATGGAGCAGGTCGAAGCAGCCGTTGGTGAAGCCGACCGTGAGGCCGGCCCGGCGCCAGTCGCCAGCCTCCTGCGCCGCGGTGCGGGCGTCGAGGATCTTCAGCTCGGCGCCGTGCAGGCGCTGCGCCTGGGCGGCGCGCAGGATCTCCGCCGGATAGGCGACCGCCGTGCCGCGCTTGCCGACGACCACGCTGGCGGCGACGTTGGCGAGCTGCGCCGCCGCCTCTGGCGAGGCGCCGGCGGCGAGGGCCGCGCCGAAGCTGGCCAGCACGGTGTCGCCGGCACCCGAAACGTCGAAGACCTCGCGCGCCTCGGCCGGCAGGTGCATGGCCTCGGCGTCGCGCCGGACCAGCATCATGCCCTGCTCGCTCAGGGTCGCCAGCACCGCCTCGATGTCGTGCTCGGCGATGATGCGCCGGCAGGCGGCGACCACCTCCTCCGGCTCGCCGACCGGCAGCCCGGTCGCCTCCTGCAGCTCGCGCCGGTTCGGCGTGACGAAGGAGGCGCCGCGGTAGAGCCCGTAGTCGCGGCCCTTCGGGTCGATGACGACCTGGAGGCCGGCGGCGCGCGCCGCCGCGATCAGCTGCGGCAGCGCCGCGTGGCGCAGCATGCCCTTGCCGTAGTCGGAGAGCAGCAGCGCCTTGACCTCGCCGAGCTGGCCCTCCGCCAGCTCCATCAGCATCTGTACGATCGCCGGCTTGGCCAGCTGGTCGGCCTCGCGGTCGGCGCGCATCAGCTGGTGCCCGCCGGACAGGAAGCGCTCCTTGATCGTCGTCTGGATCGTCGGGTCGACCAGCAGGCGGGCGCCGCCGCCCAGGATCTCGCCGGTCAGGCGCTGGACGTCGCGCCCGGCGGCGTCGGTGCCGACCGCGGTCAGGAAGCGCGGCGTCAGGCCGAGGCTGGCCAGGTTGCGCAGCACGTTGCCGGCGCCGCCCAGGCTCGCGGTCTCGCGCTCGATGCGCAGGACCGGGATCGGCCCCTCCGGGGAGATCCGCTCGACCCGTCCCTCGATGAAGCGATCGAGCATGACGTCGCCCATGACCAGGACAGGCGTGTCGACCAGCGCCTCGAGCAGCCCCGGCAGGTCTCCGTCCGGCAGCCGGCGTGCGGCCGCGGCAGCACCCTCGCTCATCGGTCGTCCTCCACCAGGCCGAGACGGCGCTCCAGCGCGCCGCAGAGGATCTGGCCCAGCATGATGTGCATCTCCTGGATGCGCGCGGGGTTGTCGCTCGGCACGCGGATCAGCGGGTCCGCGAGCTCGGCCATGGCGCCGCCGTGGCCGGTCAGGCCGGCGGCGACCAGGCCGCCTTCGCGCGCGGCCCTGAGGCCGGCCAGCACGTTGGCGCTGCGTCCCGAGGTCGAGATGCCGATGGCGACGTCGCCGGGACGGCCCAGGGCCTCGATCTGGCGGGCGAAGAGCCGCTCGAAGCCGAGGTCGTTGCCGATCGCGGTCAGCGTCGAGCTGTCGACGGTGAGGGCGATGGCCGGCAGCGCGGGGCGGTCCTTGCGGTAGCGCACGACCAGCTCCGTCGCCAGGTGCTGGGCGTCGCCCGCCGAGCCGCCGTTGCCGAAGAACAGCAGCTTGCCGCCCTGGCCGAGCGAGGTCTCGCAGGCGTCGAGCAGGCGCGCCATGGCCTCGCCCGCGACCTCCCGCGTGGCACCGAAGACGGCCTCGTGCTCCTCCAGCTCCCGGCCGAGATAGCGATCGAAGTCGAAGGAGGGCGCCGACCTGGGCAAGGCGAAAAATTCCCGCTCGCAGCCGTGACGTGGGGTCCGTTCGCTACCCGATGCGAGCCTCGCTTGGCAAGGCAAAGCTGGCCGGTTCGCCGGCTTCGGAGGGCCATGCTATAGGTCGGCGGCGGCCGCAGGGGGGCCGCGGCGAGGCGGAGGGGGCGCCATGCGGATCCTGGTCCACGACTATTCCGGCCACCCCTTCCAGCTGGAGCTGTCGCGCTGGCTGGCCGAACGCGGCCACCAGACGCTCCACCTCTATTCAGCCGGGGTGCCGACGCCCCAGGGCGGCGTCCTGCACCGCGCCGGCGACGCGCCGGGCTTCGCGGTCGAGCCGGTCGGCCCGGCGACGCCGCTCGCCAAGTACGACCTGCCCCGGCGCTTCCGCCAGGAGCACGCCTACGGCCGGGCCCTGGCCGAGCGCGCCCGGCGGTTCGCGCCCGAGGCGGTGCTGTCCGGCAACTGCTCGCCGCAGATCCAGCGCCCCCTGCAGCGCTACTGCCGGCGCCGCGGCGCGCGCTTCCTGTACTGGCTCCAGGACCTCTACGCCGAGGCCGGGGTGCGCGTGCTCGCCCGCCGCAGCCATCGGCTGGCCGGCTTGGCAGCGCCTCTGCTGCGCCGCTTCGAGGCCGAATCCCTGCGGCGCAGCGACGCCGTGATCGCCATCACCGCCGACTTCCGGCCGCTCCTGGAGGCGCGCGGCGTCCGGCCGGAGCGGATCGCGGTCATCGAGAACTGGGCGCCGCTGCGCGAGCTGGCGCCGGTCGACCGCCGCAACGCCTGGTCGGGCGAGCAGGGGCTCGACGAGCGCTTCGTGCTGCTCTACGCCGGCACGCTCGGCGTGAAGCACAATCCCGAGATGCTGGCCGCCCTCGCCCGCGCCTTCCGCGACGACCCGGCGGTGCGCGTCGTCGTGGTTTCGGAGGGCCTGGGCCGCGATCATCTGGAGCAGGCGAAGGCCGCCGAGGGCCTGGCAGGCCTCGAGCTGCTCGACTGGCAGCCCTACGAGCGCCTGCCGGAGGTGCTCGGCAGCGCCGACCTGCTGCTGGCGATCCTGGAGCCCGAGGCCGGCGTCTTCGCGGTACCCTCGAAGGTGCTGACCAGCCTGTGCACGGCACGGCCGATCCTGGCGGCGATCCCGCCGGAGAACCTGGCGGCGCGCCTCCTGCTGGAGGCCGGCGGTGGGCTCTGCGTCGCCCCCGGCAACACCGCCGGCTTCCTCGCCGCGGCCAGGCGCCTGCGCCGCGACGCGCCGCTGCGCGCCGAGCTCGCCGCCGCCGGCCGCGCCTACGCCGAGCGCACCTTCGACATCGAGCGCATCGGGCCGCGCTTCCTGGCCCTGCTCGAAGGCCGGAGCGCGTGACCGCCCGGCGCCTGGCCAAGCTGGCGCGGCTCCTGGCCTCGCGCGGCGGGCGCCGGGGCCTGCGCCGGGGCGTCGCCATGACGGTCGAGCACCGCCAGGCCCTGGCCGGGCTGCGGCCGGCCGCGGTTCTCGACGTCGGCGCCAACAAGGGCCAGTTCGCGCTGCTCGCCCGCAGCCTCTTCCCCGGCGCCCCCCTCGTCGGCTTCGAGCCGCTGCCGGGCCCGGCAGCGCGCTTCCGCCGGCTGTTCGCGGGCGACCCAGCGGTCCGGCTGATCGAGGCCGCGGTCGGCCCGCGCGAGGAGAGCGCGGCGATGCACCTCTCGGCGCGGGAGGATTCCTCCTCGCTGCTGCCGATCGGGCGGCGCCAGGTCGAGATCTTTCCGGGCACCGCCGAAACCGGCCGGCACAGCGTGCGGCTCGCGCCGCTGGCGGTCCTGCTGCCCGAGATGCTGCCGGCACCGGTCCTGCTGAAGCTCGACGTCCAGGGCTTCGAGCTGGCCGCTCTGGAGGGCTGCGCCGACCGCCTGGACCAGGTCGCCTGGGTCTACGTCGAGTGCTCCTACCTCGAGCTCTACGAGGGACAGGCCCTGGCCGCGGAGGTCGAGGCCTGGCTGGCCGCGCGCGGCTTCCGCCTGCAGGGCCGACACAACCTGCTTACCGACGCTTCGGGCGCCCCTGTCCAGGCCGACCTGCTGTTTTTTCGCCCAGAGCTCGCCGGAGGCGCAGCCTGACCAGGTGCCAGTCGACCAGCAGCCGGAAGCAGAGCGTCTGGTGCCAATAGAAGCGCCAGCCCTGGCGGCCGTCGCGGAAGCCGCCGCGCAGCAGGAAGCGGTAGCCGAACAGCAGGAAGGGGCGCAGGAAGGGCGGCAGGCGCTCGTAGAGCCGCCGCTGCGCGCGCTTGCGCTCGACCGGGCTGCCGCCGAAGCGGCCGGCGATCACGCCCGGCTGCGGCGCCGGGCCCCGCAGCAGTTGCTCGGCCTCGAGCCGGGCCCAGCGCCGGTGCCGCGCCTTCCAGACCGCGAAGGGGCCCCGCATGTCGTCGATCATCGGCGCAGCCAGCCGCTCCGTGCGCCCCGCCACGTAGAAGTGCTGGTCGTAGAGCCGGTCCTCGCAGCGCCCGCGGCCGCGCCGGAACAGGCGCAGGTGGTATATCGGATAGAAGCCGCCGTGGCGCAGCGGCTGGCCCAGGAAGTGCACCAGCCGCGGGATGTAGCAACCCTCCAGCTCGGCCGGCGAGCTCTCCAGGATTCGGCGGATCTCCGCTGCCAGCACAGGCGTCAGGCGCTCGTCGGCATCGAGGTGCAGCTCCCAGCCGCCGCCCAGCGGCAAGCTCTCGATCGCCCAGTTGCGCTGCGCGCCGTAGTGCTCGAAGGGATGCTCGACGACCGTGGCGCCGGCGGCCCGCGCGATCTCCACCGTGCGGTCCCTGCTGCCGGAATCGACGCAGAAGACCTCGTCGGCAAGCCCGGCGACGCTGGCCAGCGTCGCACCCAGCGTCGCCTCCGCCTCGAAGGTCAGGATCACCACCGAAAGCCGTTCCGCCACCGTCCCCGATCCCTCTCCTTCGCCGCCGAAACCCGCCACGGCCCCGCCCGGCGCCGCTACCCCAGCCGCCCCTCGATCGCCGCGCGGTAGCCGGCGCAAAGTTTCGGCGTGACCGCCGCCCAGTCGAAGTGCCGCCGCGCCGAGTCGCGCGCCCGCCGTCCGCGCTCCGCCAGCGCCGCCGGACTCGCCAGCGCCGCCGCCAGCGCCTCGGTCAGCGAGTCGACCTCGGTGCGGCAGACCAGGCCGGCGCCGTCGGCCTCGATCTCGCGCCAGATCGCCACCTGGTCGGAGATCACGACCGGCAGGCCGGCGGCCATCGCCTCGACCACCGCCAGGCCGAAGTTCTCGCGGTAGGACGGCAGGACGAAGAGGGCGGCGTCGGCCAGCGCCGCCAGCTTGTCCTCGCCCCGCAGCATGCCGGTGAAGGTGACCCGCCCGGCCAGCCCCAGCGCCGCGATCCGCGCCTCGGTCTCGGCCCGCGCCCCGCGGTCGGGGCCGGCCAGCACCAGCTGCAGGTCGGCGCCGGCCTCGACCAGGCGGGCGAAGGCGGGCACCAGCAGGTCGAGCCCCTTCTTCTCCGCCAGCCGCCCCAGGAACAGCACCAGCGGCCGGCTGCCGACCTCGGGATGGGCGGCCCGCAAGCGGCCCGGCGGCGGCAGCCGCGCGTAGTCGCCCGTGGAGAGCCCCAGCGGCACGACCAGCGCGGGACGGCCGCGGGCGTAGGGCTCGGCGAGCAGGCGCTCGTCCTCGCTCGTGTAGTGCAGGGCCGCCGCGCCCCCGATCATGCGGTTCTGGAACAGCAGCTCGACCGGCGTCTTGGCCCAGCGGCGGCGCGGCCAGACGCTGGGATCGAGGGTGCCGTGGGGGCGCACCAAGTAGGGCACGCCGGCCGCCCGCGCCGCGGCGGGGCCGGCCCAGCTGTGGAACAGGTAGAGCGAGTGGACGTGCAGCAGGTCGAAGCCGCCGGCGTCGCGCCAGAGCGCCCGGGCGAGCGGCCAGGACCACGACCAGCCGTCGTGCCAGCGGTGCCGGAAATAGCGGTAGGTCACGCCGTCGCGCAGCTGCGGCCCGTCGTCGGACACCTCCAGCCGGCCCCGGGCGGTGCGGTCCGTGGTGTAGACCGCGACCTCGTGGCCGGCGGCGGCGACCGCGCGCGCCATCTCAGCGCAGGCGAGGCTGGGGCCGCCGAGCTCGAGGTCGAGGTTGGAGATGACGTGCAGGATGCGCACCGGCTCAGCCCTGCCGCCGGTCCGCCGCCGCGAGGGCACGCTCGAAGACAGCCAGGTAGCGCTCGGCGCAGGCCTCGACCGTGAAGCCCGCCGCCACCTCCAGGACGCGGCGGCGCAGCGGCGCGAGATCGACCGCGCCGCCGAGCAGCGGCGCCAGGGCCGCCGCCAGCGCCGCGACCGGGTCGGCGGCGCGATGGTCGAAGCGGAAGCCGCTGACTCCCGGCTCCAGGTAGTCGTCGAAGCAGTCGAGCCCCGAGAGCAGCGGCACGGTGCCCATGGCCATGGCCTCCATCGGCGCCACCGACAGGCCCTCGCCGCGCTCCGCCAGCGAGGGGTAGCAGAACAGCGAGGCCTCGCGGTAGCGCGCCCGCAGCTGCGCCTCGTCGTAGAGCGGGCCGACGAACTCGACGCGCGCCCCCAGCGGCGCGGCGAGGCGGCGCAGCCGCTCCAGGTAGGCGGTGCCGCCGCCGCCGGCGGCGACCTCGTGCGGACCGACGATCGCCAGCTGCCACTGCGGCGCGGACTCGGCCAGGCGCGCGAAGGCCTCGATCAGCAGATGCAGGCCCTTTTCCGGATGCAGCCGCCCGACGTAGAGCAGGCGCGGCGGCCGCTCGCCGAGCTCGTCGGCGGCGAGCGGGTGGAAGGCCGGCGTCACGGGGCCGCCGATGGCGGCGACGCGGCCGGCGAAGGCCGGCGCCTCCCGCTCGATCGCGGCGGCGACGGCCCGCGAGACGGCGACCGGCCAGCCGAGACGCGGGTAGAGGCGGAACTGTCCCTTCGGCGGCCGCCCGACGCGGTAGACCGGCAGGCCGCGGCGGCGGTCGCGCACCAGCAGCGGCAGCACCACCGAGTTCATCAGCAGGACGTCGGCCGGGGGCAGCACGCGCAGCGCCCGCAGGCCGTAGCGCGCCTCGGCGAGGCGGAACGCCAGGGCGCCGGACGGAGCGTCGCGCGACGCGACCCTCAGGTGCTGCACGCCCGCGATCTCCTCGCTGTCCGGCAGTCCCGGAAAGCGGCGCGAGACGTGGGTCACCGCGTGTCCGCGCCGCGCCCACTCCTGGCCGAGGGCGAAGCAGGCCTTCTCGACGGCACCGCCGCGCAGCGCCGGCACCGGCAGGAAGGGGCCCTGGATGATGGTGATTCGCATTCGACTTCCGGGACCCCCGTCGCACCTCGGCCTGCGCGCCGGGCGACCCTAGCCGGATTGCCGGCGTGGGGGAACGCCCACGCGGGCAGGCCCCGGGCGACCTCCCGCGGCGAGCGCCGCTGGGCAGCCCGCGCGCTTTCGCGCTATGACTGCCGCCATGCGCCTTCTGGTCATCCTGCACGAGAGCTTCGGCGCCAACGGTGGCATCGCCAAGTTCAACCGGGACCTGCTGACGGCGCTGGCCGCCTGGCCGGCGGTCGAGGCGCTGCTGGTCGTCCAGCGCGACGCGCCGCCGAACGGCACGCCCCTGCCCGAAGGCCTGACGCTGATCGCCGGCGGCGGCAAGGCCGGCCTCCTGCTGGCCCTGCTGCGCTGCCTCCTGCGCGAGGGCGGCTTCGACCTCGTTCTCTGCGGCCACCTCCGCCTGCTGCCGCTGGCCTGGCTGGCGCAGCGGCGCTTCCGGGCGCCGCTGGCCGCCGTCACCCACGGCATCGACGCCTGGCAGCCGACGAGGCATCGCCTCGCCGACCGGCTGGTGCGGCGGCTCGACGCCGTCTTCGGCGTCAGCCGCCTGACCCTGGAGCGGCTGTCCGCCTGGAGCGGCCTGCCGCCGGAGCGCGGCCGGCTGCTGCCGAACACGATCGACCTCGATCGCTTCACCCCGGGGCCCGCGGATCCGGCGCTGGCCGCCCGCCTCGGCGTCGCCGGCCGGCGCGTCGTCATGACCCTGGGCCGCCTGCCCGCCGGCGGCCGCGACAAGGGCGTCGAGGAGATGATCGCGGTGCTGCCGCGCCTGCTCGAACGGCATCCGGACCTGGTCTACCTGGTCGCCGGCGACGGTCCCGACCGCGCCCGCCTGCAGGCCCGAGCCGAGGCGAAGGGGGTCGCCGGCGCCGTGGTTTTCGCCGGCTTCGTGCCGGAGGTCGAGAAGGCGGCCCTCTACCGCCTCGCCGACGCCTTCGTGCTGTGCGGCCACAGCGAGGGCTTCGGCATCGTGCTGCTCGAGGCCATGGCCTCGGGCGTGCCGGTCGTCGCCAGCTGCCGCGACGGCAGCCGCGAGGCGGTGCGGGACGGCCGGCTCGGCCTGCTCGCCGATCCCGAGGACCCCGAAAGCCTGGCGGCGGCCGTCGAGGTCGCGCTGGCCCGGCCCAAGGGACGGCCGGAAGGTCTGGAGGACTTCGCCTTCCCGGCCTTCGCCGCCCGCCTGCAGACGCTCGTCGCGGCCCTGGTGGAGATGCCGCCTGCGACCGGAGAGCCACCGGAGACCGCAGCCCGATGAAGCTGGCCTACCTCGTCACCCATCCGATCCAGTACCAGGCGCCGCTGCTGGCGCGCATCGCCCGCGAGCCGGACATCGAGCTGCGGGTCTTCTTCGCCAGCGACCGCTCGCTCCGGGGCTACGAGGATCCGGGATTCGGCCGGCGGATCGCCTGGGACCTGCCGCTGCTCGAAGGCTACGAGGCGGAGTTCCTGCCGAGCCTCGGAGACCGCGGCCGGGTCGGCCGGATGCGGCCCTGGAGCTACGGGCTGGCCCGGCGGCTGCGACGCGGCGGCTTCGAGGCGCTCTGGGTCCACGGCTATGCCCGGCCCTTCCACGTCGGCGCGCTGGCGGCGGCGCGGGCGCTCGGCCTGCGCACGCTGCTGCGCGACGAGGCGACGGCGATCTCGACCCACCGCGGCCCGGCCAAGCGGCTGCTGCGCGCCGGCTTCTTCGCCGGCCTGAGGCCGCTGGTCGACCGCTATCTGGCGATCGGCAGCCTGAATCGCGACTACTGGGTCGGCCTCGGCGTGCCGCAGACGCGCATCTTCGACATGCCCTACGCCGTCGACAATGCCCGCTTCCGGGCCCTGGCCGACGCCGCGTCGCCCCGCCGCGAGGCCTTCCGCCGGGAGCTCGGCCTGCCGGCGGAGCGGCCGGTGGTGCTCTACGCCTCGAAACTGACGCCCCGCAAGCGCGCCGGGGATCTGCTCGAGGCCTTCCTCGAGCTCGGCGGCGCCGCCGCGGCCCGCCGCCCGCTGCTGCTCTTCGTCGGCGAGGGCGAGACGCGCGCGGCCCTGGAGGCGCGCGTCGAGGCGGCCGGCGCCGGCGAGCGAGTACGCTTCCTCGGCTTCCGGAACCAGGGCGAGCTGCCGGCCTTCTACGACCTCGCCGAGGCCTTCGTGCTGCCGAGCGAGCGCGAGCCCTGGGGGCTGGTCGTCAACGAGGCGATGAACGCCGCCACGGCGGTGATCGCCAGCGACCGCGTCGCCTCGGCGCGCGACCTGGTGCAGGAGGGCGAAACCGGCGCGGTCTTTCCGGCCGGCGACGTCGGCGCCCTGCGGGCCGCCCTCGAGCGGGTGCTGGCCGACCCGGCGCAGGCGGCCGAGCTCGGCCGCCGGGCGCAGGCGCGGGTCGCGGGCTGGGACTTCGAGGCCGACGTCGCCGGCCTGCGCGCGGCGCTGGGCCTGCCGACGCCCCGGGCCGCCGGCCACGGGCGAGCGCGGGCTTAAGCAGCGCTGCACCTTTTGATGCTAGGTTCGCCGGCGACCGAGGCTTTCTCGCTGGGTACCCTTGTGCGCGACCTCCTGCTCTCCTTCAAGGCGACGGCGATCCTCCAGTTCCTCAACCTGGGAACCGGCGTGCTGGTCGCGCGGCTGCTGCTGCCGGAAGGGCGCGGCGAGCTGGCCCTGGTCATGCTCTGGCCGCTGCTGCTCCTGGCCATCGCCAGCCTCAGCATCGACCAGGCGGTGAGCTT
Source organism: Tistlia sp. (assembly GCF_040905785.1). NCBI lineage: Bacteria > Pseudomonadati > Pseudomonadota > Alphaproteobacteria > Rhodospirillales > Rhodovibrionaceae > Tistlia > Tistlia sp. The sequence continues at coordinate 49,337 of NZ_JBBDQW010000002.1, read as the reverse complement.
CAATGCCTCGCGTGCGCGCGACCGGTCCGGCCGGATCGTCGCCAGCGCCTTCCTGCTCGCCGGCGGCCTGGGCCTCGCCTCGATTCCGCCCGGCCTGCTCGCCCTCGAGTTCGCCTATCGCGGCGAGCGCGCGGCGCTGCACGAGCTCGCCGTCGCCTACTTCCTCCTGCTCGCCCTGGTCAACGCCGCCGGCGCCGCGGCCGCCAGCGGCCTGGTGGCGCTCGGCAAGGTCGGGACCTGGAACCTGCTGCGGGTGCTGCAGCCGACGCTCTACCTCGCCGCCCTGCTGCTACTCGCCCTGCTCGATGCCGTGGCGGTCCGCACGGTGCTGGCGACGAACCTGGCCGCCGCCCTGCTCTGCGGCCTGCTCGCCATCGCCCTGGTCTGGCGCGCGGCGACGCCGCCGCGACGCCCGGATCGCCAGGCGCTCGTCGCCGTCGCGGGCTACGCCGCGAAGGTGCATCTCGGCTCGCTCGCCGAGATCGTCGGCAGCCGCCTCGACCAGATCGTCATCGCCGCGCTGCTGGCGCCGCGCGACCTCGGCCTCTACGTCGTCGCCGCGACCCTCGCCGGGGCGCTCGGGCTGATCTCGCAGACCCTCGTGCCGCTGGCCTTCCCCCGGGCCGCGGCGCAGCGGGAGCAGGCGGGCCGGCTGCAAGTGCTGGGGCGCTACCTGCGGCTCGCCACCGCCCTGGCCGCGGGCGGCGCGGTCGCGGTCGTGCTGCTCGCGCCCTGGCTGCTGTCCCTGCTGTTCGGCGAGGCCTACGCCGTCGCGGCCGACGTCACCCGCATCCTCGCCCTCGCCACCTGCCTGCGGGTCGTCCGCGGCCTCCTCGCCCACGGCATCAAGGCGCTCGGGCGGCCGGGCCTGGTCAGCCGCCTGACCTGGTTCGCCCTGCCGGTCAGCCTGCTGTCCGTGGCCGGCCTCGCCTCCCTTTACGGGCTGCTCGGCGCCGCCGCGGGCGTCGTCGCCGGCGAGGCGGCGGCGGTGGCGCTGCTGCTGCTGGCGCTGAAGCGCGAGCGGCTCGGCAGCCCGCTGGCGCTGATGACCCCGAGCCGCGACGACTGGCACTACCTGCGTGCGCGGCTCGGCCGGCGCCCCGGCGACGCCGGGAGGCCGGCGTGAGGCTGCTGCTCTGCTCCTACCACTTCCACCCGTCGCTCGGCGGGCTGGAGATCGCCAGCCAGACGATCGCCGACGAGCTGGCCGCGCGCGGGCACGCGGTGACCGTGGTCACGGCGACCGCCGCGGACGACGGCCGCGCCTTCGCCTACCCGGTTGTGCGGCGGCCCGGCGCCCGGCAGCTGTTCCGGCTGGTGCGGGCGGCGGAGGTCGTCTGGCACAACCACCTCTCGCTGCGCTACGGCTGGCCGCTGCTCCTGCTCGACCGGCCCTGGGCGATCACCCACCAGACCTGGCTGAGCGGCAGCCCCGGCCCGCTCGGGCTGGCGCGGGCGCTGCGCCGCCGCGCCTTGCGGCGCTCGACCCAGGTGGCGATCAGCGGCGCCGTCGCGGCGCGGCTGCCGGTGCCGGCCACGGTCATCCCCAACCCCTACCGCGACGGCCTCTTCACGACGCTGCCGGCAGCGGAGGTCGCGCGCGAATTCGAGCTCGGCTTCGCCGGGCGGCTGGTGTCCGACAAGGGCTGCGACCTGCTGCTCGAGGCGCTGGCGGCTCTGCCGGGCCAGCCGCGCCTGCTGGTGCTCGGCAGCGGCCCGGAGGAGCCGGCGCTACGTGCGCAGGCACAGCGGCTCGGCCTCGCCGGCCGGGTGGTCTTCGCCGGCGTCCACCGCGAGGCGGCCTTGGCGCGCCAGCTCAACCGCGTGCAGATCCTCGTGGTGCCGTCGCGCTGGCCGGAGCCCTTCGGCATCGTCGCGCTGGAGGGCCTGGCCTGCGGCTGCACGCTCGTCGTCTCCGACGGCGGCGGCCTGCCGGAGGCGGTCGGCGCGGCCGGTCTCAACTTCCCCTCCGGCGACGGCACCGCCCTGCGCGACCGCCTGGCCGCGCTGCTGGCGCAGCCGCAGCTGGCGGCCTCGCTGCGCGCGGCGGCGCCGGCGCAGCTGGAGCGGCACCGCGCCGCCGCCGTCGCCGACCGCTACGAGGCGCTCTTCGCCGGCCTCCTGGAGGCGCCCCTGTGATCCCCTCCGTCGTCGTCAGCCATCCGGCGCGCCAGGGCTTCGTCTACCAGCTGCCGCAGGCGGCGCAGGAGGCGGGGCTGCCCTGCCGCTTCCTGACCGGCTTCTACTACAAGCCCGGCCGCTGGCCGTGGTCGCTGGCGGCGGCGAGCCCGGCGCTGGTCCGCAAGCTGAGCCGGCGGAGCAGCCCCGCGCTCGCACCCGAGTCCGTCGTCGCGGTCTCGGGACCGCTGCCGCTGCTGCTCAACCGCCTGGGCGGCTACGTCGCCGGCAACGGCGCGCACGACCGCCTGGCGGCGCGCTGGCTCCGCCGCCACCTGCCGCCGGGGGCGATCTTCCACGGCAGCATCGAGAGCTGCCTGCACAGCCTGCGCGCCGCCAAGGCGAAGGGCGCCATGACCCTGCTGGAGATCACGCTGCCGCCCTGGAAGGAGGCGGTGCTGGCGGCCGAGGCGCGGCGGCTGGGGCTGCCGGCGGGGCCGGACCGCCCGCCGGCGCGGCTGGTCGAGGAGGTCGCGCTGGCCGACCGCGTCATGGTGCAGTCGCCCTTCGTCAGCGACTTCCTGGTCGAGCAGGGGGTGCCGCCGGGCAAGGTCGTGCTGCTGCCGCTCGGCGCCGACACCGGCCGCTTCCGCCCCCCGGCCGCGCCGCCTCCGGCCACGAGCGGACTGCGGGCGATCTACGTCGGCCACATCAGCATGCGCAAGGGCGTCCACCTGCTGCTCGAGGCCTGGCGCGCGGCGGCCCTGCCCGACGCCGAGCTGCGCCTGGTCGGGCCGGTGGTCGACGACTTCGGCCTGCGGCTGCTCGCCGATCTGCCGCCCGGGGTACGCCATCTGGGCGTCCTCGGGCAGGACCGCCTCGTCGAGCAGCTGCAGGGCAGCGACCTCTTCGTCTTCCTCTCGCTGATGGAGGGCGGGCCGCTGGTCGTGCTGGAAGCCCTGGCCTGCGGCCTGCCCTGCCTGCTGTCGCTGCCGGCGCGCTCGGTCGTGCGCGAGGGGTGCGAGGGGCTGCTGGTGGCGCCGGGTGACGTGGCGGGAACGGCGGCGGCGCTTCGCCGCCTGGCCGCCGACCGACCCGGCCGGATGGGGATGGCCGAGGCCGCGCGCCTGCGCGCCGAGCAGTTCGACTGGTCGTGCTTTCGGGGGCGGCTGGGGGGCTTCTACCGTGGCCTGCTGGAGCGCGGCCTCGAGGCGCGGGACCGGCCGCTCGATCTCGGCGCGCAGGCTGCCGGCCCGGCGGCGCAAACGCCCGCGAACGGGCCGGCCGCCCGGTGACCGCCTGATGCAGTACCTCCCGCTCCTCCTCGGCCTCCCGCTCCTGCCGCTCGTCGTCGTCTGCATGCTGCGCTGGCGCTGGGGCTTCCTCGGGCTGCTGATCTACATGCCCTTCGCCGGGGTGGTCACGCTGGCGCTGCATCCGGCCGACTTCCCGAAGCTGCTGAAGGACCTCCTCTTCGCCATCCCCTGCCTCGTCATGTTCTTCGCCTCGGGACGCGACGGCCTGGCGCGCGCGGCGCTGCCGAGCTGGCTTGGGCTGGCGATCGCCCTCTTCGCCTTCGTGGCCTTCGCCCAGGCCGGGAACCCGAGCCTCTACGACTGGCGGGTCGCGGTCATCGGTCTCAAGGTGGCGCTGCTCTACATCCCCCTGATCTACGTCGCCGCCGCCTACTGCGAGACGAGGGCGGACGTCGAGCTGCTGATGCGCCGCCTCCTGCTGGTCGGCCTCGTGCCCTGCCTGTTCGGCATCCTCTGTTTCTTCCTGGCCATCGCGGTCGGCTACCAGCCGCTGATGACCGCGCTCTACGGCGAGGCGGCGAGGGGCGTGACCCAGGGCTTCACCCGCTTCGACTTCGGCACCCACCTCGGACGCTTCAACTCCACCTTCACCTTCGCGGCGCAGTACGGGCAGTTCACCCTGGCCATGCTGGTGCCGGGCTACGCGGTCGCCTTCGGCGATTCCCAGGCACGCTGGCGGCTGCTCGGGCGGATCTCCCTCGCCGTCTTCGTCGTCGCCGGACTGCTGTCGGGCTCGCGCTCGCTGTTCGTCTTCGCACCGTTGCTGCTGCTGCTGGCGCTGCTCGTCGACGCCCGCATCACCAAGCTGCTCGCCGGGGTGCTGCTGGGGCCGCTGTTCATGCTCGCCGTGCTCGAGCTGCTCGGCTTCGACGTCCTGCAGCTGTTCACCGGCGTCGGCGACCTCGCCGCCTCCTACTCGCAGGACGTCGCCGTCGGCGACCTGCTCGGCACCCTGGCGCAGCACCCGCTCGGCACCGGCACCGGCATGGGCACCGTCGCCGCGCGCCACGTCTTGCCCGACACGGTGCGCCTGGTCACGGTCGAGAACTACTACGCCAAGATCGTGCTGGAGATGGGGGTGTTCGGCCTGCTCGCCCTGCTCGCCCTGTTCGGCGGCATCCTCCTCACCGGGTTCGGCGCACGCCGGCAGACGGGCGGAACGGCGCTGCAGCCGGTGGCCAGCATCCTCTTCGCCTACCTCCTGACGATCATGGTGACCAGCGGCAAGGGCTGGGCCCTCGATCTCGACCCGGTCAACGTCTACTTCTGGGTCTTCGCGGGACTGCTGCTGAAGCTGCCGAGGCTGGCGAGCCCCGCGACCGCCGCCGCGGCAGCGCCGCAGCAGCATCCCTTCCTCGCTTCGCTGCGCCGGCCGCCGGTCCTGCTGCGCCCGGCCCGGCCCGGCGAGACCTGGCCTCCTCCGCGCTAGCTGGCCGCGAGCGGCTCGAGCAGCGCCCAGCGCAGGGCGCGGGGCCGCTTCTCGTCCAGCAGCCGGCGCGCGAAGTCGGGCTTCAGGCCCTCGAGCACCGGCCAGGCGGCCGGATCGCGCGGCTGCTGCTCGACCAGCGTACAGCGATGGCTGCCGCGGAAGCGCGCCAGCACGCGCTCGCTCAGGCCGCCGTCGAGGAAATCGTGGAGCTCGACGAGGATGACGCAGCCGGCCAGGGCCGGCGCGCGCTCCGGCCTGAGAATGCCCTCCTCGGCGCCCTCGCAGTCGAGCAGCAGCAGGCAGCGGCCGCGGCACCAGCGCTGCAGCCGCGCCGGGCTCGCCCAGGCGGCGGTCACGAGACGGTCGGCGACGCCGTTGTCCTCGGCGAGGCGCGCGCAGGCGCGCCGTGCCGGCGCCAAGGGATCGACGGCGACCACGCGGGCCGAGGGGAAGGCGCGGGCCAGGCCGACGGCGTAGTAGCCCTCGGCGCAGCCGACATCGACGATGACCTCGAAGTCGCGTTCGGCCAGCCCGGCGAGGAGTCCGTGCAGCTCCACCTCGTAGCTGCCGACCAGCTTGGCGGCGCTGACGCTGCCGATCGACCTGCCGTGGTAGGCGAGCCCGGCGAAGGGGCCATGGGCGACCTTCCCCTTGGTCCGCTCGAGCAGCACCCGCGGCAGGGGCTTGCCGCCCTGGCTCCGCCGGCGGCCCAGGCTGCCGTGCCAGCCCGCGAGGGCGAGCGCGAAGAGCGCCGGGAAGCGGCGACGGAGAGGCCGCTTGACGTGCTGACGCAGGCGGTAGGACAGCGACATGGCGTTTGCCTCGACGACCCGGCTAGCGATCGAGCAGCTGCCGGAAGTAGGCGACCGTGCGCTCCAAACCGTCCTCGATCTGCACGCTCGGCTCCCAGCCGAGGATCTCGCGGGCCTGGGCGATGTCCGGCTGGCGCTGCCGCGGGTCGTCCTCGGGCAGCGGCCGGAAGATCAGCTCGGAGTGGCTGCCGGTCATGGCGATCACCTTCTCGGCCAGGGCGCGGATCGTGAACTCCACCGGGTTGCCCAGATTGAGCGGGCCGGTCACCGCGTCCGGCGCCGCCATCATCCGCAGGAAGGCCTCGACCATGTCGTCGACGTAGCAGAAGGAGCGGCTCTGGCTGCCGTCGCCGTAGATCGCGATCGGCTCGCCGCGCAGGGCCTGGACGATGAAGTTGGAGACCACGCGCCCGTCGTTGGGGTGCATGCGCGGCCCGTAGGTGTTGAAGATCCGAGCCACCCGGATGTTCAGCCCGTGCTGCCGGTGATAGTCGAAGAACAGGGTCTCGGCGCAGCGCTTGCCCTCGTCGTAGCAGGCGCGCGGCCCGATCGGGTTGACGTTGCCGCGATAGTCCTCGCGCTGCGGATGGACCTCCGGGTCGCCGTAGACCTCGGAGGTCGAGGCCTGGAAGATCGTGGCCCGGGTGCGCCGCGCCAGGCCCAGCATGTTGATCGCGCCATGCACCGAGGTCTTGGTCGTCTGCACGGGGTCGAACTGGTAGTGCACCGGCGAGGCCGGGCAGGCCAGGTTGTAGATCTCCTCGACCTCCAGGTAGAGCGGGAAGGTCACGTCGTGACGCAGCATCTCGAAGTAGGGATTGCCCATCAGGTGGGCGATGTTCTCCTTGCGGCCGGTGAAGAAGTTGTCGACGCAGATCACGTCGCAGTCGGCGTCGAGCAGCCGCTCGCAGAGATGCGAGCCGAGAAATCCCGCGCCGCCGGTGACTAGGACCTTGCGTCGTATCATGCCATTTCCCCCCGATGGACCCCGCTGGGCCCAGAACCCCCCATAGCACAGCCGCGCGCGATCCGGGTCAGGTTCTCCAGCGGGTCGCTCAGTCGGCCGGCAGGCGCCGGGGCAGGCCGCTGCGCGGCCGGACCAAGCCCTTGAGCCGCGCCCAGTTGTTGGCGAGCGCGACCGAGGGCTCGGCGGTCAGCAGCAGCTCGCGCCGCAGGTAGTCGGCCAGACCCTCGCCGCGCGCGAAGAAGCTGTCCCAGTCGCGCACCACCCGGTCGAGCTCGCGGCCGGCCAGGCCCGTCGGCGGCCGGCGCAGCGTGTCGGGCAGGTCCGACAGGTCTGCGCCGAAGCGCCCGAGCAGCGTCAGGAACACCCGGATCGGCTTCAGGTAGCGGCCGCGCCGCGCGGTCTCGGCGAGCGTCGGCCAGTCGACCGCCAGCTCGCCGGCGCGCTCGCGGCGCAGCAGCAGCAGCAGCGCGTCGACCGCCTTCTTGACCGCCAGACGACCGAACTTGTCCTTGGCCGCGTTGCTGGCGAACAGCAGGAAGGCGTGGTTCGGCGCCGGGCCGCGGAGGTCCAGCCGGCAGCCCGGCAGCGGCTGCGCCTCGGCGAACAGCTGCTCGACCGACAGCGAGGCCGGCACCGGCGCGCAGTCGGGTGCGACGTGGATGTCGAGGTTGACGGTACCGTCGGGCGAGACGAAGGGCTGGTAGCTGGCGGTCGAGATGAAGCCCCAGGGCCGCGTCGGCATGACCTGGAAGGCGAAGCCCTGACTTGCCAGGAGCGCAATCAGCCGGTCACGGTCCCGGGGGCGGACCAGCAGGTCGAGGTCGCCCATGGCCCTGAGGTCGGGATCCGGAAAGAGCTGGTAGGCCGAGGCGAAGCCCTTGAGCGCGACGATGGGGATGCCGGCCTCGAGGATGTCCGCCAGGACGCTCTCGTGCCGTGCCCGGGCGAAGCGGTTGAACAGCCGGCTCGCCTCGACGCGGCCGGGATCGAGGCCCGCCTCGGGGCCGAGCAGCCAATCAGCGCCGGCGGCTCCCGTGAAGGCGGCGAGGCTTTCGCCGGCGCCCGGCGGCAGCGGCGCCTCGGCGCGACCCGTCGCGATCCGGCGCCAGGCGGCGAGAGCCCCGCCCGCGGGGTCGGCCGTCGCCGGCCCCTCAGGCCTGGAGGAAGCTCTGCTCGTCACCCTGCAACACCAGCGCGGTCAGCTTGCCGCCGTAGCAGGCGCCGGTATCGACGCAGATGCGGTTGCCGCGCTGCACCGGTCCGACGTCGGGCGTGTGGCCGTGGACGACCAGCTTGCCGAACTCCTCCTGCGAACGCAGGAAGGGCTCGCGGATCCAGATCAGATCCTCGGCGACCTGCCGGTCGAGCGGGACACCGGGACGGACGCCGGCATGGACGAAGAGGTAGTCGCCCGCCTCGTGGGTCAGCGCCAGGCCGTCGAAGAAGCGGCGGTGGCTCTCCGGCAGCGCCGCCTCGAAGCGGCTCGAGAGCCAGGGCAGGCGCTCGCTGCCGCCGGGCGGGTCGTCCCAGGGCTCGATGCCGTAGCTCTGCAGGGTGGTCTCGCCGCCGTTCATCAGCCAGATGTCGCCGCTGCCGGGCTGGCTCAGGAAGCGGCGCAGGAAGAACTCGTGGTTGCCCAGCAGGTGGACGGCCTCGAAGCCCTCCAGGGGCTGGGCGATGAGCGTGTCCACGACCTGCCGGGACGCAAGGCCGCGATCGACGTAGTCGCCGAGATAGACGAGCTGACGGCGCCGGGCCTGGCGGCCCGCCGCATCCTCCCGGATCCGGTCGTGCAGCGCTTCCAGCAGATCGAGCCGACCGTGAATGTCGCCGATGGCGTAGAGGCGGAGATCCTCCGGCACGCTGCGACGCACATCCGGGTTTTCTTCGCCGCGCGTCACGCTCGCCTGCAGCCTGCCCAACAATGCCACCGATGACCTCCTCAGCCATAGATGGGGCCGACGGGCCGAAAGGTAAGGGTGGCGCGCGGGAGGGTCCAGCCCTCTATTCCCGCTCCGGGGGAAAGCGCGGCGGGATCTCATGCGCCTGACCGCTCCCAGTCGGCGCGGCCGCCCTTGTTGTCGAGGTAGCCGACCAGGGCGGCGGCCGCTCCGCGGTCGTAGCGCGTGCCGATGCCGGCCATGATCTCGGCGATGGCTTCGTCGACGCCGAGTCGGTCGCGCCAGGCGCGGTCGCTGACCATGCCGACGAAGGCGTTGGCGACCGCCAGGATCCGCGCCGGGGCCAGGGTCGCGCGGGCGCCTGCCGACTCCGTACCGGCGCCCTCCCGAGCCTGCCGCAGGGTCTCGGCGACCGGTCCGTCGAACTCGATGCCCTGCAGCAGCTCGGCGCTGGCGCCCAGGGAATCGCGGACCAGGCGTCGCTCCTCCGCCGACAGCCCACCCTTGCGTGTCAGCACATCCTCCGGCACGGCGATCTTGCCGACGTTCATCAGCAGCCCGGCGATGCGCGCGGTCTCCCGGTCGCCCTCGGAGAGGCCCATCTCGCGGGCCAGGCGCTGGGCCAGCCGGCCGACCTTCTGGGAGTGGTCGGCGGCGAAGGGATCGCGGCGGTCGACGAGGCGGACCAGGGCCTCGACCAGGTCGTTGAGCGCGCGCTCGCGGCGGGCTCGCTCGCGGAACTCCACGGTCAGGTCGCGCTCGACGACCAGCACGGCGGTGCCGAGGGCGGCGCTGCGCGGCACCGGAATGTGATCGCTGGCGTAGACGCGCCGCTGCTCGGCGGCCTCGGCGCCCGTCGCTTCGGCCCCCGTCGCTTCGGTCCCCGTCGCTTCGGCTTGGGCCGGCTCGATGCGCAGGCTGTCGCTGACTGGCTGCCCGCTGTCGCGCGCCTGCGCGGCGAGCGCCAGCGTCCGCTGCGCCGCGGCCGGTCCAAGTACCGCCGTGAGCTCCTTGCCCAGCAGGTCGGCGCTGTCCAGTCCGGCGCGCAGCCCTGCGGTGCGGTTAGCGAATCGATAGCACCCGGCCTCGTCCAGGATGGTGATCGCCGTTGGCTGGCTGTCGGTGACCAGGCGCAGCAGGTCGCGCTGCTCGGCGAGCGCCTGCGCGGTGCGGCGATAGGCCAGGGCCGCCGCGCGGGCGCGGCGCGAGGCGCCGTGCCGCCAGAGCACCGCCATGCCGGCGCCGACCAGCCCGATGGCGAGCAGCAGCAGCGTCAGCAGCCGGCCGAGGCGCGCCTCGCTCTCGGACAGGGCTACCGCGCGCTCGACGCTGACCATCAGGCTCAGCGGCGCCTCGGCGAGACGGCGCGAGGTCGCCAGCAGCTCGCCGCCGTCCCGGCCGCGGCGGATGCCGAAGCCGCCGGGCTCGGCGAGCGCCGCGGCCCCCGCCAGCTCCGGCGTGTCGGCGGCGAGCAGGCCGCCGGCCGCCCCTGCCGCCTCGAGCAGGTACTCGACCGCGGCCCCCTGGCGGCGCAGCAGCCAGGTCTCGAGGCCCGCCGCCGGCAGGCCGGGTTGCCGCAGCAGCCCCCGGAGCCGCTCGCCCGCCGGCCGCTGGGCGACCAGCCAGCCGACCTCCCGGCCCGGCGCCGCCTCGCCCTGCAGGGCATAGATCGGCGCGACCAGGCGCAGCCTCAGGCCGGCTTCGGGGTCGAGGCGGAACGAGGGCGCGGGATTCGGCCGCGGCGCCGCGCCACCGACAGGCCCGGTCTCGAAGGCGGAGGTCGCGACGACCAGGCGGCCGTCGGCGTCGAGCGCGGCCAGCCCGGCGTGGACAGTCGACGGCAGGTTGGCGCCGACCGCCGGCTGGGACGAGCGCTCGGCATAGCCGGCGCGCTCGGCGGTGACGGTCAGCAGATTGTCGATGTATCCGCGCTGGCCTTCCAGATCGGTGACGGCGGCCAAGTCGCCGCCGGCCAGGGCGAGCTCGCTCAGCAGCAGGCGCAGCGAGGCATTGTCGGCGAGCCCGGCGATCTCGGCGCGCTGCCCGCGCAGCCATTCGTCGACCGCCGCCGCGCGGCTCTCGGCGACCAGGGCCAGTCGGTCCTGCCAGACCCGCAGCTCCTGCTGGCGCTGCGCCTCGACGAAGCCGAACACCCAGTAGACGCCGGCGAGCGCCGCCAGCAGCAGCAGCAGGCCGACCGACCAGGGCCGCCAGTCCGGCCCCCCCTGACCGGCCGCTTCCTGCGGCGCAGCCTCGGACTCGCTCGGGGCTACGCCCGGCGCATCGTGCGAGGGTCCGGTCGGAGGGGTCTGGGCGGCAAGGGCCATTGGGCTTCCGCGGAAAGGCCTGGGAACGGGCGCTGAGGCTAGATCACGCGCGCTTAAGTTAACGTTAAGCGAAAGTCGCGAGACTGCTGTTCCCGCCCCGGCGAGCGATCGACCCGGCCGCGGAGGAGTGAGGAAACCGGTCCATGTCCCGACGGCGGCGCCCCCTCGGCCTGTGCAGCGCGCTCTGCGTCCTGACGGGCATCCTGATGCTGGCCCTGCCGGTCGACTCGCAAGCAGCCGACCCGAGCGTGCTCGACCAGGTGTTCGGCAGGGCCACGATCCGCAGCGATAACCTGGCGCTCTTCCCGAAGTGGCGCGGCGCCCTGGCCCGCCACTTCGACGACCGTCCGCCCGACGAGGTCTGCAGCGCCGGCTCGTTCGACCGCTGCGACCTGGCCGAGTGGGAAGGCTTCCTCTACGGACAGGCCGGCCGCGATCCACAGAGTCAGATCGACGCCGTCAACCGCTACATGAACGAGCATCGCTACGTCATCGACCCGCGCAACTGGGGGGTCGAGGACTACTGGGCGACGCCCGGCCAGTTCTTCGACAAGGACGGCGACTGCGAGGACTACGCGATCGCCAAGTTCCTGTCGCTGCGCGCGCTCGGCTGGCCCGGAGAGCGGCTGCGCATCGTCATCGTCAACGACCTCAACCTACGGGTCCAGCACGCGGTCCTGGTGGTCGAGCTCGAGGGCTCGGCCTTCGTCCTGGACAACCAGATCCCGGCTGTCATGCCTGCGGAGCGAATCCGTCACTACAGCCCGGTCTACTCGCTCAACGAAGAGTCCTGGTGGTTGCATCGAACGTGAGCTCAACCACCGTGCCGCTAACCCGAAGCTTGCCGTCGGGACGCGCCGCAGCTACCAACTAGGCGCCAGGAGGGGGGATGACATGGCAAGGGGCAGGACCGGCACGGAGAGCGATCCGGAAGCGTTGCTCGGCGGTTTGCTGCGCCTGCTCGACGTCGTCGTCGTCCTGGTCGCCGGCTACCTCGCCTACCTGCTGCGCGGCTTGCAGGTCGACCGACCCGCCGACCTGCCCTCGGCCTACCTGACGGCGCTGGCCGCCGCCGCCGTCCTGACCCTCAACGTCATGCAGCTCTCCGGCGTGTACCGGACCGATCGCCTGCGCCACCCGGTGCCCCAGATGGCGCGCAGCATGTTCGGCTGGTCGATCGTGCTGGGCGCGCTCCTGGCGCTCTCGGCCCTGACCCAGACGACGACGATCTACTCGCGCGGCTGGTTCCTGCTCTGGGCCGTCCTCGGCCTCGCCGGCCTAGTCACGGTGCGCGCCCTGGCCGCGAGCCAGATTTCCCGCTGGCGCTCCGGCGGCCTGGCACTGAAGCGCCTGGCCGTGGTCGGCTCGGGGACGCTGGCGCAAGGCATCGCAGAGCAGCTGCGGGACACCGGCGACTACGAGATCGTCGGCCTGATCTCGCTCCGCCAGGACCGCGACGCCCCCGGCACCATCGGCGATCTCGCGAACCTCGAGACCCTGTTGCGCGAGCGCCGGATCGAGGAGCTGATCGTCGCCGCGCCGAACGGGGCCGGCGACGTCCTGCGCCGGGTCATGCGCGCGGTGCGCGGTCTGCCGATCGACGTCCGGCTGGTGCCCGAGCTGCCCGACCTGGAGGTGCCGGTCTACGGTTTCGGCCGCCTCGCCGGCATCCCGACATTGCACGTCTGGCGGCGGCCGCTGACGGCGTGGCAGCTGCTGCTGAAGGACGTCGAGGACCGGCTGCTGGCGGCGCTGCTGCTGGTCCTGCTGTCGCCGCTGCTGCTCTGCCTGGCCGTGGCGGTGCGCCTCGACAGCCCCGGCCCGATCCTGTTCCGGCAGCGGCGCGGCGGCTTCAACAGCCGTCCCTTCGAGCTGCTGAAGTTCCGCAGCATGCGGGACTGTCCAGCGGCCGGCCCCGACACCGACGCAGGACCCGAGGGCGACATCTCCCAGGCCCGCCGCAACGATCCACGCGTCACCCGCGTCGGCGCCCTGCTCCGGCGCAGCTCGCTGGACGAGTTGCCCCAGCTGGTCAACGTGCTGCGGGGCGACATGTCCCTGGTCGGCCCGCGGCCCCACGCGCTCGCCCACGAGACCCACTACTCCGCCATGATTGCCGACTACCTGGCGCGCCAGCGGATGAAACCGGGCATGACCGGCTGGGCGCAGATCAACGGACTGCGCGGCGAGACCGACACGCCGGAGAAGATGCGCCGGCGCGTCCAGGCCGACCTCTACTACATCGAGAATTGGTCGATCTCGCTCGATCTGCGCATTCTGTTCCTCACGCCCTTCGTCGCGCTGATCGACAAGAATGCCTACTGACCCCTCCGTCTCGCACCCCGCTCGATGAGGCTGCACCGCCTGGTGTTCTGGGCGCTGCTCGGAGTCGTCGCGCTGGCGCCCCTGCCGCTCGGCGCCAACCGGCCGCTCGGCTGGAACCTGATGGCGATTCTGGTCGGACTGCTGCTCGCGCTCTGGGCGCTGGCGATGCTCGCCGACCGGCGCCGACTGTCGATCGCCGGACGGCGCAGCCTGCCGATGGCCCTGCTCTTCCTGGGCGTGCTGCTGTGGCTGGCCCTGCAGTCCCTGGCGCCGGTACCCGAGGCGCTGCAGGCCCCCGACTGGGCGGCGGCGGAGCGCGCGCTCGGACGGCCGCTGCAGGGCGCGCTCGGGCTTCAGCCCGACCGGGCGATCGACGGCCTGGTCCGGCTGGGCACCTATGGCGGCGTCTTCTGGCTCGCGCTCTATCTCGGCCGCCGGCCGGCGCGCGCGCGGGCGGTGCTCTGGTGCGTGGTGATCTCGACCGCGGCCTACGCCACCTACGGGCTGCTCGCCTACCTCGACGGCAACCACGCGATGGGACTCTACGAGAAGTACGTCTATCGCGACTCGCTGACCGCGACCTTCGTCAATCGCAACTCTTTCGCCGCCTACGCCGCACTCGGCCTGGTCGTCGCTGCGGCGCTGGCGCAGGAGCGGCTCGCGGGCGGCCTCGCCCGCGGCGCCGGGCGGCGTGTCGCGCTGCTGCGCCTGCTCGACGGGCTCGATGGCGGCTTCTGGATCTGCCTCTACGGTCTGGTCGTCTGCGGCGGCGCGCTGCTGCTCAGCACCTCGCGCGGCGGCGCCCTGGCGGCCCTGGCCGGCCTGCTGGTCGTGGGCCTGGCCCGGCGCGGGGCGCAGGTCGGGCGGGCGGACGAAGGGCGGCGCGGCGGCGGCCTGCTCTTCGCGGGCCTGATCTGGGGCGGCGCGGCGGTCCTGCTGCTCGGCGCCGGAGATCTGCTGATCGGGCGGCTCGAGGGCGTCGCCTCGGCCGGCAACCATCGGCTGCTGGTGCTCGACCTCGGCGCGCGGGCGCTGGCGGAGCGGCCCCTGACCGGCTTCGGCCTGGGCAGCTTCCCGGACGTCTTCCTGCGCTATCGCGACGACGCCTTCGGCCTCGGCCTGGGCTCGATGCGCAAGGCCCACAACTCCTACCTCGAGCTCGCGATCGAGGCCGGCATTCCGGCGGCGCTGCTCCTGCTCACCGCCCTCGGCCTGGCGACCTGGCGCTGTCTGGCCGGGCTGTTCGAGCGCCGCCAGAACGTCGTCTTCCCGATCGCCGCCCTCTCCGCCACCGCCGTGGTCGCGGTGCATTCCCTGCTCGACTTCAGCCTGCAGATCCCCGCGATCACCGTGACCTGGTGCCTGCTGCTCGGCGTCGGCATGGCGCAGTCCTGGCGGCCTCGCCGCAGCGCGCCCGTCACCCAGGCCGCCGCCGGCGAGTCCGGCACGCCGACCTCCGCCGGCCACCGGACCGGCCGGACCTGAGACGCCTGCGGCCGCGGCGGCGCGCTCACGGCTGCGACAGCGCCTCCTGCAGCCGGGACAGGGGCACCGGCCGATCGGCCAGCAGGCCCAGCGCCAGGCGCCGCTCGCCCTGGCTCGCCATCTGGCCGGCCAGCCCCCCCGCGTCGAGCGTCGCCGCCTGCGCGATCTGGTCCGGAACCAGCGCCCGCGTCGCCGGGGAGAGCTGGGGCCAGGCGCGCAGGCCGAGCAGCGCCCTTGCGCTCGCCAGTGCGGGGGCATGGGGGGCGGTCTCGAGCGAGCGGCGGTAGGCCCGCTCGAAATCCGGCGTCGCGCCCTCGATGCCGAACAGCGCGAGTGCGAGCTGCAGCCAGGCGTAACTGTCCGACGGCGCGCCGGCCAGGGCGGCGCGCTGGTTGTCGATGGAGCGGCTCAGCAGCAGCCTCCGGCGGTCGGCCTCCAGGGCCGGATCGCGAGCGACCGCGAGGTAGAGCTGGGCGAGACGCTGGTGGAGCTGCGAATCCTCCTGCCGCTCGAGCGCCGACTCGTAGTCGGCGATGGCCGACCACAGGCCCTCGTAGTCAGAGCGGTTGCGGCCCTGCTCGAGGTTGTAGAAGACCAGCTCGTGGCGGTCCGTCAGCAGGCTGGCGACGAAGCGCGGCACCGCGGCCGCGACCAGCGGCACCGCCACCGCCAGGGCCAGGAAGGCCGGCCAGGGGTGACGCAAGCGGCGAGGACGCGACGGCCTAGGGCCGGTAATACTTCCGGTATGACTTGTGATAGTAGTATCCCGAGTCGGCATAATCGTACTGGGCGTGCTTCCGGACATCGACATAGGTCAGGGCGATGCCGGCGAAGCGGGCGCCGGTCTCCAGCACCAGCTTCAGCGCGGCCTTGGCGGTCTCGCGGTTGGTCTTTTCCCAGCGAACCAGGAACAGCGTGGCGTCGGCCAGGCGCGTCAGCGGCAGGGCGTCCGATACCGCCAGCACCGGCGGCGTGTCGAGCACGACCATGTGGTAGCGCTGGCACAGGCTGTTCAGCAGCTTCTCCATGCGCGGCGAGGCGAGCAGCTCGACCGGGCGCAGCGACCCGGTGCCGGCGCCGATGAAGTGCAGCCCGGTCGCCTCGTCCAGGGCGATGATGTCCTCGATGTCGGCCACGCCCGCGAGATAGTCGCCGAGGCCGATGTGGGGGGCGTAGCCGAGCGTGGCGTCGATGCTGGGATGGCGCATGTCGCAGTCGATGGCGATGCAGCGCCGCCCCGCCTGGGTCGACTGGCAGCAGATCGACAGCACCGTCGAGGTCTTGCCCTCGCTGGGCACGGAGGAGGTGACCAGGACGACCTTGGGTGCCGCCGTCGAACTCGACAGCATCAGCCCGGTGCGCAGGGTACGCACCGACTCGGCGAAGAGCGACCCCTGGCGGTCCGTGGCCTGCAGGTGCGGCGGTTGGTCGGCACGGCCGGTGCCGGCCAGCGGCAGCATGCCGAGCGTCGGCAGCCCGGTGTGCAGCTCGACCTGGCTCAGGCTCCTGAAGCCGGAATCGAGGAACTCGAGCAGCAGCGCCAGGCCGAAGCCCAGCATCAGCGAGGCGATGAAGGCGACGCCGACGATCATGCCCTTGTTGGGATAGTAGGGCCCGCCGGGCACCTGCGCCGACTCCAGGACGCTGGCCTGCTTCTCGACCGGCGCCTGGCGCTGCAGCGCGACCTCGTCCAGCCTGCGGCGCCGCTCGCGCAGCAGCTGCTCGGCATCCGCGAGCGCGTTGTCCAGGGTGTCGCGCTCGACCTTGAGGCGCGAGACGGTCTGCAGACGCTCCTCCAGCCGCGTGCGCTCGGCGGTCATTCGCTCGACCTGGCCGCGGGTCACTGCCAGCTTGCCACCGAAATCCGTGGCGATGCCGAGCAGCTGGCTGCGCAGGCTGGCCTGCAGCCGGTCGATCTCGGCGCGCAGCGCCTGTACCCTGGGATGGCCCTCGCGGTACTGGTTGAGCAGCTCGGCGAGCTGCCGCTCCGCGTTGATGATCGACAGCCGGACGCTCTCGACGGTCGGCGCCGCCAGGCCGGCGGCGGAATCGACCAGGTCGCCGCCGGCGAGCGCGCGCTGGACCTGGCCGTAGTCGAGCTGCTGCTGCGACAGGCGGGCCTCGGCCTCGCGCAGGTCGTCGACCAGGGAATCGAGCCGGCGCAGGTCGAGCGAGCGGCCCTCGAGCTCCTGGATGTCGTTGACGGTGTTGAACTCCTCGAGGGCTCGCCGCGCGCCGTGCACCCGCTGCTCGGCCTCGGCGACCTGTTCCTGGAAGAACTCTATGCCCTGACCCAGCTTGCTCGCCCGCTCGCTCTCCAGGGTCTCGACGTAGAGCGACGCCACGGTGTTGACCGCCGTCGCCGCGAACAGCGGGTCGGTCGAGACGTAGCTGAGGCCGATGGTGCCGGTGTTGGTGTCGGCGCGCGCGGCGAGGGGTGCGCGGAAGGCGTTCGCGAGCTCGCGCCTAAAGGCCCGGTCCCGGGCGGGATCCGGCACCTCTTCGGGCGGCGCGAAGGCCGGCTCCTCGGGCGGGTCGGCCAAGCCCTGCCCCGCGAGGAACAGGCGAGCCCTGTACTGGAGGTCATCGAGCAGGCCACGCCTCGGCGGCGCCAGTGAGCGGTTGAACAGGGGATTGCGCTGCAGCTCCAGCGCCAGCACGGCGCGCTCCGCGAGCGGCAGGGAGGTGAGGACGACGGCTTCGGCCTGGACGGTATAGAAGTCGCGGCTGATGCCGGAGACCGCCTGCGGCTGGTTCGTGAAGTTCGTCGTCTGGCCCTCGATCAGGATCGTAGCGGCGCTGCGGTAGAGCGGCGTCAGGCGATTGACGAAGACCATCGACAGCGCCGTCGCGACCAGGCAGAGGCCGAGAATCAGAAACTTGCGGCGGCGCACGATGCCGAACAGCGAACGCAAGTCGAAGCCGCCTGCGGACTGGCCACGAGGCGCCTGCGCCAGGCCGGGGTCGCGCGCCAGCCCCGGCGGCATCCGGCTGGCCGCATCCCGCTCAGTCCGGAGGTCGTACGGCTCTGCGCTCAAGGCTTGCGCTCCACCCCTGGTCCCCACCCCAAGGGCTCTCACCCTTTGCTCGCAAACGGATCCGACGACAGACAGTATTTCGGATGAACGTCGCTGTTGCCGCACCGTCACTTCTAGTGAAAGGCCGCGGAATCGCCAAGCGTTTCGCCCGATCATTGCGGCACTTATACGATCCGGAAGGAAACGCTACGATTTGTTAGTATACACCGAGAATCTTTATAAACCTTTGCGATAGTCCCTCAGAAGAAACGGCGAGGAACCTCGATCGTGTCGCCGGGCATCAGCACCGAGTCCTCGGCGACCTCGTAGGTGACCGAGCCCTCCTCTGTCTGGCGGATCACCTCGATGCCCGAGCTGCTTGCCCGGCGCGTGTAGCCGCCGGCCAGCGCGATCGCCTGGCGCACGGTCAAGCCGGAGGCGAAGGGATACTGGCCCGGCGCGTTGACCTCGCCGAGGATGAAGAAGGGCCGGAAGTTGACGACCTCAACGTTGACCCGCGGGTCGGCGATGAAGTCCGCGTCGAGCCGCTCCGTGATCGTGTCGGCGACCTGCGCGATGGTCCGGCCCTTGACCTCGACCGGACCCAGCAGGGGGTAGCTGATGGTGCCGCCGGAATCGACCTCGAACTCGCCCGAGACGTCCGACTGGCCGTAGACGTTGATGCGCAGGCGGTCGCCGGCGCTCAGCTTGTAGCTCTCCTTGATGTCTAGCGCCGCAAGCAGCGGCTCTCCGCCGCCGCCCGTCCCCGCACAGGCCGCCGCAAGGCCACCGCAAAGCAGTAGAGCCACAATCGTTCGCAACACTCACCCCCATTCCCTGGCTTCCCCGTGCCGCGAGCGGGCGGACACAACTTCCTTAAACGCGAGAAGCCTTGCTTCGTTTCCCCGTTCGTCAGGCCGACGTCAGTACTGCAGGGTAAGCAAGGCTTCAACTATCATGGCCCGGTAGCTGTTGGTCTCGAGGTCGGAATCGCGCGCCTCGTAGCGCGAGCCGAGGCGGGCTTGGGCGAACTCGTT
Organism: Tistlia sp.; assembly: GCF_040905785.1. Taxonomy (NCBI): domain Bacteria; kingdom Pseudomonadati; phylum Pseudomonadota; class Alphaproteobacteria; order Rhodospirillales; family Rhodovibrionaceae; genus Tistlia; species Tistlia sp. The sequence continues at coordinate 30,603 of NZ_JBBDQW010000002.1, read as the reverse complement.
CACCAGGTAGACCAGGCTGGCGCCGGCGCTGTAGGAGAAGTCTTCGCGCGAGGCGCCCTCGAAGCTGCTCGTCGTGACGATGCCGCTGGTGGTCAGCATCAGGCTGTCCGTGAACTCGTAGTCGAAGCCCAGCAGGTAGCTGGTCGAGACCGTGCCCGAAACGCCCGCGAGCGTCGATTTCTGGACCGAGCGGTCGATCGAGGCATTGACCGTGAGCAGGTCGAGCGGGTTCCAGGTCAGCGTCCCGCCATAGGTCAGGCCGCCGGCGTCGGCCAATGCGGCATCCTCGTAGTCCTGCTGGAAGTAGCCGACATAGGCCTCGGCGAAGGTCACCGCACTGACGTTGTAGGTAAGGCCCGCCAGCGCCTGCCACCCGGAGGAGTCGCGGTTGAGCCCGAGGCTGTCGACGGCGAGGTCGTAGCGGCGCAGGTCGTAGCCGGGCTCGAGGAAGACGACGTAGCCGGGCTGGAACTCGTAGCCGAGCCGCAGGGTCGCGACGCCCTGCCAGTGGTCGCGCCCGTCGCGGTCCGGCCCGGTCAGGTAGTTGTACTTGTAGTACTCGAGCGAAGGGCTGACGAGAAAGTCGCCGAAGCGGTTCTGCGAATAGATCAGCGCCCGGTAGCGGTCGTACTGGATGATGTTCTCGCCGGACCCCGTGCTGTCGGGGTCGCTGCGGTCCTCATGGCCCCGCGAATAGCCGATTTGCAGCGAGATGTCGGAGTCCAGGAAGAAGTAGTTGGCTTGGCCGTAGATGTCGTAGTCCTCGAAGTCGTTGCTCTCGAACTCGAGGTTGCGGCGCACCCTGGCCGAGATGCCCGCCTCCAGGCCGAGGTCCTGGCCGGTGTTGCTGACCCGCAGCGCGGGGCTGATCTCCCAGAAGAAGTCGCCCCGGCCACCCTCGCTCTCGCGGAACACGTTGCTGTCGTAGCCGCCGCCCAGGCCGAGCGCGGGAAAGACCGTGAGCGGCGGCGCCGGCTGCTCCTCGTCGAAGAAGATCTCGATGCCGATCGGGTCGAAGTCCGGGCGCGCACGCGTCATCACCGCCTCCTCGGCGGCGGTCTGCGCCGTCGCCGGCGCGACGCCCGGCGCCGCGCAGCAGGCGGCGCAGGCCGTCGCCAAGGCCACCAGGCGCCGCCGGCGGCGGAAGGACAGGTACGGCGTCATGGCCTCAGCTTGCCGGGCTGACGCCGACGGGCGAGACGAAGGGCGGCGCCGGTGGCTGGGGACTGGCGGTCCGCACCGGCGCTGGCGCACCGCTGCCCGCGGCCGGGGCGACCCCGCTGACGGTGGCGATCGCGGCGAGGGTTACGAACTCCAGCGCGACCACGTTGGCGAGGTCCGACGCCTGCAGGAACGGCGGACTCGGGCTCGAAGCCTGTCCCCCCTGCCCGGGCAGGTTCTGGGCCTGCTGGTTCTGGGCCTGCTGGTTGCGGGCCGCGTCGCGCCGCGGGCCGGTGACGCCGCTGACGTCGAAGCGGCTCGGCAGGGCGATCGGCTCCAGGACGATGCCGCTCAGCATGCTCCCGGAGCCGCCGGCGAACCGGAGGTCGAGCCTGCCGTTGCCGACCTCGACGGTCACCGACAGCCCGGCTGCGCTGTAGCTGAGGGCGGCCGCGGAGCCGTCGGCGGCGCGCAGGTAGGCCGTGTCGAACCAGTCGCCGACCCCCGAGTTGCCGAGGAAGTACTCGACGCCGTTGATCGTGAAGGATTCGCCGAAGGGCGCGCTCGAGCCGGCCGCGATGTCCTCCGCGGTCAGCAGGACGACGCGGTACTGGCCGTTCGGCACCTCCAGGGACAGGCTCTCGAGATTCTGGATGACGTCCTCCAGCACCGCGCCGCCCCCGACCCCGTCCTGCTCGCCGAGGTTCAGGCCGCCGACTTCCAGGCTGTAGGGCGTCAGCTGCTGGAAGCCCTCGGCCACCGGCGTCGTCAGGCCGCCGAGATCCCACGCGAGCGTGCCCTCGGGCGGCACGAAGCCGGCCTCGACCTCGACGTTGAGAATGCGCGGCGCGCCGAGCGACTTCGACATGCCGTCGCCGATCGACTGGTTGAGCGCAAAGAGCCGGTCGGGATCGCCGAGCCGAGGGTCCCGGCCGACTGCCAGGGACAGCGCGATGGCACGCACCGCGACCTCCTGCGGCGTCGGATTACCGTCGGAGATGAAGGAGCGTATCAGCTGGTCGGCATCGCCGAGGCCCATCGCCAGGGCGTCGATCAGCTCGGCCGGGACCGGGCGCGTCCGCTCCGCTTCCGCGATGAGGGCCTGGACCTGCGGGTCGACGCCCTCCTCGACCTGAGCCGCAGGCTGGTCGGCGGCGGGCAAGCCCTGGGCGCCGGCCTCGGCGCCCAGGAAGGCGGAGGCGGCGAGGGCGACGGTGCTGGCGGCCAGGAGGTTTCGCGTCGTCGCCCACATCGGCTTCATCCCCCGCGCGCTGCGACGAGCGCATCCTACTGCCGCCGCCTGCCGCGCCCCTGCCTGCCGGGGTTCCTGCCGGCCACAGGAGCCTGGCAGAGGCGGACGGCATCCGCGATTTACCGCTTGTTTACCCCTGCACCCGCAGCAGTAGCGGAGGCAAAGGCGCGAAATCACCGTGCCAAGCGATTTGAGGTGTCGATTGAACGCGAGGAACCTTAAAGAAGACCTGACAGCAGCGCGACGCCTCCATACACGTTCTCGCCACAGGCGACAAGAAGTGACCGAGTGCACCGACTCCGCCACTCTGCAAACCTCGAACGGGACACCTCGCCACAGGCTGTCTGTTGGTCGCGGCCTCGGCGTCTCGAGGCGAATCTGCGCGCCAGGATCCGGATTTGACTGACTCGGACGCGGAGTTCTCCACGGCGGGGCGGCGACCGGGGCAGGCGGACTCCGACGTTGCCAGGGCCTCCGACCCGACAACCCCACGTAGTGAAGACGCGGAGGACGCGGCCTTCGAGGAAGCCGGCGAGACGCAGCGGACGCCTGGCGACAGCGTCCGGGATGAGGCCCTGGCGGCCCCCCGGGCGAGTGCCACCGGCGCCACCGGGGGCGCCGCCGGGACGGCCGGTGTCCTGGCGCCCTTCCGACCGGATGCGCTGGCTAGCTGCCTGCTGCGCGTGACCGCCTGGTTCGGCCGGCCGATCGGCGCGGGCGAGCTGCGCGCCGCGGTTCCGGTCGCGCCCGACGGAATGTCCCTGGACCAGTTCTGCCGCGCCGCCGAGCGCCTCGGCTACCGGGTCCGACGGCTGCCGCTCGAAGCGACGCCGGCCGACGGCCGGCTGCTCGCGGACCTGCCGGCGCCCTACCTCCTGCTCGGCAGACCCGCCGACGGCGGGCCGCCGTTGGTCCGCCTGGTGGAGGCCGCGGGACCCGGATCGCTGACGGTCTGGGACCCCCTGGAGGACCACAGCCTGGAACTGGCACCGGCCGCCGCGGCACGGAGCCTCGCGCCGGCCGAGGCGGTGCTGGTCCGCCCGCAGGCCCTGCCCCGCGACGCCGCGGCGTGGCGGACCAAGATGGCCAGGCGCCTGCGCGGCGTGGTCGGCGAGCTGATCCTGGCCTCGCTGGTGCTCAACCTGCTGGCGCTGGCCACGCCGCTCTTCGCCATGACCCTCTACAACAAGGTGATCGGCCAGCAGGCGCTCTCGACCCTCGACGTGCTGGCGCTGGGCATGGTCGCGGTCTACGGCTTCGAGGTGGTGCTGCGCATCGTGCGGGGCTACGTCTCCAGCCATACCGGCGGCCGCCTCGACGCGCTGGTCGGCGGCGAGGTGATGCATCACCTGATGCACCTGCCTTTCGCCCACTTCGAGCGCACGCCGAGCGGCCTGATCGGCGAGCGGCTCCGCCAGCTCGACACCATCCGCACCTTCTTCACCGGCCAGATGCCGATGACCCTGGTCGACATGGCCTTCGTCGTCGTCTTTCTGGCCGCGCTCTTCTTCATCCACCCGCTGCTGGCCTGGATCGTGCTCGGCGCCATGCCGCTGTTCGTCGGCCTGTCGCTCCTGTTCCACGGCCGTCAGAGGAGGCTGCTCGAGCAGTCCTTCCGGGCTCAGGCGGCGAAGTCCTCGCACGTCGCCGAGACCCTGCAGAACGCCCTGGCCGTGAAGTCGCTGGGCCTGGAGCCCGAGATGGAGCGGCGCTGGGAGCAGCGCCTGGCGCTGTCGGCCTGGACCGCCTTCAGGGCGAGCAACCTCAATAGCATCGTCGCGGCGCTCGGTCAGGGCCTGCAGATGCTGACCGGGCTCCTGGTCCTCTATGTCGGTGCCAAGCTGGTGATCGCCGGCGAGACCACGCTCGGCGCCCTGATCGCCGGCAGCATCCTGGCGACCCGCGCCCTGGCGCCGCTGCGCCTGACGGTCGTCGCCTGGACCCAGCTGCAGGAGGTGCGCGCCGCCTTCGAGCGGCTCGAGGCGATCATGGGCGAGCCGACCGAGGCCTCGCCGGGCGACAGCGCCGCGGCCCCGCGGCTCGCCGGCCGGCTGGTCGTGGAGAACCTCTCCTTCGGCTTCGAGCCCGGCCTGCCGCCAGTCCTGCGCGACCTCGACCTGACCGTGCCCCAGGGCAGCGTGCTCGGCATCATCGGCCCCTCGGGGTCCGGCAAGACGACCCTGGTGCGGCTGCTCCAGGGACTCTACCGGCCGACCCGCGGCCGCGTGCTCTACGACGGCAACGACCTGGCGCACCTCAGCACCGCCAGCCTGCGCCAGCAGCTCGGCGTGGTGCCGCAGGAAACCCAGCTGTTCGCCGGCACGATCCGTGACAACGTGCTGTTCGGTTCCGACGTCAAGGATCCCGAGCGGGTCGTCGCGGTCTGCCGCTTCGTCGGTGCCCACGACTTCGTGCAGCGTCTGCCCAAGGCCTACGACACGCCGCTCGGCGAGCGCGGCGTCGGCCTCTCGGCCGGCCAGCGCCAGCTGCTCTGCATCGCCCGGGCCTTGATCCGCAATCCGCGGCTGCTGATCCTGGACGAGGCGACCAGCGACCTCGACCCGGTCGCCGAGGAGCGCCTGCTGCGCAACCTGCAGCGAGCCTCCAAGGGTCGGACCGTGGTGATCATCTCGCACCGGCTGAGCCCCTTCGCGATCGCCGACCGGGTCGCGCTGCTGATGAACGGCCGAATCGAGCGCATCGGCCCGCCTGCCGAGGTCATCGCCTTCGCCAAGGCGCGCATGACCGAGGCGGCCGAGGCGGGCGGAGGGACCTGACGGTGAGCGATCCCGATCGCAAGGAGCCGAGCTTCGGACTGCCGGCCCGGCGCCCCGGCCAGGCGGTGGTGCCGCAGGCCGGCCGGCGCCTGCCGACACTGTGGAGCGAAAAGGACCTGCGGGCGCGCTACGTCGACTTCCTGCCCGACGCCCAGGCTCTGGTCGAGCGGGAGCACTCGCCGGTCGCCCGGCTGCTGCTGTTCCTGCTCTCGGGACTGGTGCTGCTGTTCCTGGTCTACATCTCGGTCGCCGAGGTCGATCAGGTCGCGACCGGTCAGGGCGTCGTCCGGCCGTCCGGCGAGGTCAAGGTGATCAACCATCCGGTCGGGGGCCGGGTCACCCGGCTCCATGTCCGCGACGGCGACCTCGTGAATCAGGGTGCGCCGCTGATCGAGCTCGACCCCGAGCTGACCGAGCGCGAGGTCGGCCAGCTCCAGGCCGAGGTCGACACGCTGGAAGCCCGCACCCTGCGGCTCGAGGCCGAGGCGACGGAGAGCGAGCTGCAGTTCCCGCCGGAGCTGGTCGAGGGCCGGCCCGAGGCGGTCGAGGCCCAGATCAACCTCTACAACGCCCGGAGCAACGCCCTGGAATCACGGCTGGCCACGGCGCGCGAGGTCGTCGCCCAGCGCGAGCAGGCGGTGCGCGGGCAGCAGAACCGCATCGCGCCGCTGACCGAGAGCCTGGCGATCCTGCGCGACCAGGCCGCCTCGATCGCGACCCTGGTCGAGAAGGGCTACTTCCCGGCGATCCGCTACCAATCCGTGCAGCGCCAGGTCGTCGAGGCGGCCGGCGATCTGGCCCAGGCGGAAAGCGAGCTGGCCTCCGCCCGCGCCGCCCTCAAGGAGGCCGAGAGCACCCTCGATTCGCAGCGGCGCGACTGGCAGAGCCAGGTGCTCGACGAGCTGGCCGCGACCCTCGGCGAGCGCGAGAGGGCGCGCACCCGCGTCGCCCAGCAAAGCACGGCACTGCGCAACCTGGTGCTGCGCGCGCCCGTCGACGGCGTCGTCCAGGATCTCGCGGTGACCAGCGCCGGGCAGTCGGTCGGCGCCAACCAGCCGATGATGACGGTGGTGCCGGTCGGCGACACGCTGGTCGTCGAGACCCGGGTGCGCAACGCCGACATCGGCCACCTCGAGGCCGGCATGCCGGCCGAGGTCAAGGTCGAGACCTTCAACTTCATCCGCTACGGCACGCTGAAGGGCCGGGTCGAGCGGATCGCCGCCGACGCCGTCGCGGAGGAAGCGAGCGGCCAGCGCTTCTACGAGGTCGAGGTGCGCACCGATTCGACCTCCCTGACCGGACCCGACGGCCGGCCCCTGCGGGTGCTGCCGGGCATGCAGGCCCAGGTCGACTTCCGCATCGGCGAGCGCACGATCCTGGCCTACCTGACCGACCGGCTGCGCGAGACCGCCGCCGAGGCCTTCCGCGAGCGCTAGGAAACGGGCCAGACTAGGCCGGCAGGATCAGACGCGCGCGGCGCAACTGCTCCAGCAGGCGGGCGACGTCGCCGCGCAGCTGGTCGGCCGGCGCGTCGGGAAAGGCCGCCGACAGCGTCTCGAGGATCTCCGGCTCGCCGCAGGGCGTCTCGACCAGGCGCCAGACGCCGCTGGTGACGGCGTCGAGGTAGAAGATCTCGCCGCTGTCCGGCTCGACCAGGAAGAACTCGCCCTCGATCTCGGTCGTGGTCACGGCGGGGTTGCGCTTCAGGGCAAGCACGGTGCCGCCTCCAGCAGGTCGCGCGCCTCGGCGGCCTCGCGGTAGCCGAGCCGACGGCACGGCAGGCGCGCGACCAGCGCCTGGCTCCAGGCGAGCAGCGCGCCGGGCCCGAGATGCGGCGCCAGCGCGTTGGGCAGCAGCGCGCGCAGCGCCGCCGCGGGCTCGAGCCCCGTCAGGGCCGGGCGGGCGTCCGGGCTCCGCGTGAGCAGCACCAAACGCTCCACCGGCGCCCGCGCACCGGGCCGCGCCAGGCTCGCCTCGGGCAGAGTCAGGAAATCGACCGCGCCGGTGCCGCCGACGGCGCAGTCGACGGCAAGGCGGCGCAGAGCCGGCGACGTGCCGGCCGGCAGCGGCCGGCGCAGCTTGGCGCCGACGCCCAGCGCGATGCCCTGGACGCGACCGCTCGAGGCGCCGGCCTCCGGCAGCTCGAGGGCCAGGCGGTCGTCGCCGAACAGCCGGTGGCCGGCGGCGGCGCACTCCAGGGCGAGAGTCGACTTGCCGGCGCCGCTGGCGCCCAGCAGCAGGGTCAGGCGCCCGCCGAGCTCGACGGCGGCGGCGTGCAGCTGGACCCAGTCCCTGCGGGCGGCGATCCAGGCGCCGGTCGCCGCCCCGGCCACGGCATTGGCCGCCTCGGGCGGCGTCGCGGCCTCGAAACAGCCGCCGGGCAGCAGGACGTGGCGGACGAGGTAGCCAGGGCCGGCGGCCTCGACCTGGATCGCCGGCCTGGCGGGAACCTCGTCCTCGGCGCAGACGCGCCAGCCGGGCAGGCAGACAGCGAGCGCCTCGGCGACGGCGGCGGGCAGGGCCGCCGACAGGGCGCAGCCGGCGCCGGACGGGCCGGGATCCGTCGAGAGGCGGTAGCGCGCGCAGGGCTGGGTGGGAAGGGCGGTCATGGTCGCCGCAGTATGCCGCAAGCGCCCGCCGGGTCCAGCCGGGCGCTCGCCCTCGAGTCGGCGGCGTTCAGTCGAGTCGGGGGCGCTCAGTCGCGGGGGGCGTACTTGGCCAGGATGCGCTGCAGGGTCCGGCGATGCATGCGCAGGCGGCGCGCCGTCTCCGAGACATTGCGCTCGCACTGCTCGTAGACCCGCTGGATGTGCTCCCAGCGCACCCGGTCGGCCGACATCGGATGCTCTGGCGGCGGCGGCAGGTCGCCGTCGGCGGTCAGGGCGGCGGCGATCTGGTCGGCGTCGGCCGGCTTCGGGAGGTAGTCGGTGGCGCCGACCTTCACCGCCGCGACGGCGGTGGCGATGTTGCCGTAGCCGGTCAGGATGACGATGCGGGTGTTCTCGTCGGCCTCGCGCAGAGCCTGGACGACCTCGAGGCCGCTGCCGTCCTGCAGCCGGAGGTCGACGACGGCGAACTCGGGCGGGTCGCGCCGCGCTGCCGCCAGCGCGTCGGCGACGGAGTTCGCCTGCTCCACGGCGAAGCCGCGCTGCTCCATGGCCCGCGCGAGGCGCGAGCAGAAGCGCTCGTCGTCGTCGACGATGAGCAGGCGCCGCTCATCCTGGGGGGTGACGCCGGTCGGGGTTTCCATCGTCAGAGTCGTCATCTTCGGCCTGCCTTGCTGGCCACCAGATGGTCGCTCTGCCAGGAAATGACAACCTCGGCGCCGCCACCCGGGCGGTTGCCGAAGGCCAGGGCCGCGCCGGTGCGCGCCAGCAGCGTCTGCGCGATGAAGACGCCGAGGCCCATGTGCGTCTGGTCGCGCCGGCCGCCGCCGCGCACGTCGTTGCGGCCGGTCGAGACATAGGGGTCGCCGAGGTCGCTGAGGATCTGCGGCGCGAAGCCGGGTCCGTCGTCGCGAATCGCGACGCGGATCGTCTCCCGGTCCCAGGCCAGCTCGACCTCGACCCTGCTGCGGGCGAACTGCAGGGCGTTCTGAAGCAGGCTGCCGAGCCCGTGGACGAGGTCGGCACGGCGCACCACGGTCGGCTGCTCGGCCGGCTTGAGGCCGGCAGCGTAGGTGATCTCCAGCGCCTTGCCCTCGCTCTCGAAGGGCAGCGCCGCGGCCTCGACCAGCCCGGCCAGCGGCAGCCTGTGAAACGGCGTGTCCTCGGCGCCGGCGGGATCGCCTTCCGGGTCGCCGCCGAGGCCGCCCCCGACACGGCCCTGCGCCCGGCCGGCCGGCATGCCCTCCGGCCGCTCGCCGAGCTGGGCCAGGATCTGCCGGCAGCGCTCGGCTTCGCCGCGCAGCAGGTCGAGGTCCTGGCGCACCGGGCTGTCCTCGGCAAGGCCCGGGGACAGCTCGCGCTCGAGCTCGCGGACCACGACGGCAATGGTCGCCAGCGGGCTGCCGAGCTCGTGGGCGGCGGCGGCGGCCAGGCCGCCGAGCGCCGCCAGGCGCTGCTCGCGCTCCAGGGCCAGCTGGGTCGCCGCCAGGGCGTCGGCCATGCGGCGCGACTCGCTGGCGAGCGAGGACACGTAGGCGGCGGTGAAGGCGACGGCGAGCACCAGCGCCGCCCACACGCCGGCGAGGTAGAGCGGCGGCAGCGCGAGGTCGCTGCCGGCCCAGGGCAGCGGCAGGTGCCAGAGCCCGAGCAGCGTGATGCCGGCGATGGCGAGGGCCGACAGCAGCAGGGTGCTGCGCCGCGACAGGGTCGCCGCCGACACCACGACCGGCGCCAGGATCAGGATCGCGAAGGGGTTGTGCAGGCCGCCGGTGAGCGCCAGCAGCGCCAGCAGCTGGATCAGGTCGAAGCCGAGCGAGGCCGTCGCCGCCGGGTCGCGCAGCCAGACGGTGCCGCGCTGCAGCAGCGCCACCGAGAGATTGACCAGCGCCGCCACCCCGATCACGGCCGCGGCCGCGACCACCGGCAGTTCGAACTTCAGGAGGCCGGTCACGACGACCAGCGCGGCCAGCTGCCCGACGATCGCGACCCAGCGGATGAAGATCAGGGTGCGCAAGCGGACGTGGCCGGCCGGCAGGGCCGGGCGGATCGGCAGGAAGCGGCGCACCAGGGGAGCCGCTCCCGGCGGCGCGGAGGTCTTGCGGTCGGTCATGGCTGCGCCGTCCGGGCTGGCTGTCGGCGGGTCTTTCGACGAGGCCCGCGTGGCGCCACTCTAGGGCAAGGCGCGGCGCGGCACAGCGCCGGTCAGCACAGGGCGGGCCTGCACAGGGCGGGCCTGCACAGGACGGACCTGCACAGGACGGACCTGCGCAGGGCCGGCCCGGCTCATTCCTCCAGGCGGCCGAAGGTGCGGGGATCCGCGACCTTGAAGAAGGAATCGACCGTTTCGCCGTTACGAGACAGGGGCATGATCAGGCGCACGTATCGCTAGACCCGGCCGTTGATCGAAACATAGGAGCGCCGCGCCAGGCTGGGCCGCTGGCTTTGCGCCACCGCCAGGGCCGCCTCGACGACCAGGGCGGCGTCCTCGGGCTCGAAGAAGTCGTCGGTCGTCTTGCCCTTGAGTTCGCCGCCGTGCTTGGCGCAGACCTCGGTGCCGGCCAGGCGCACGCGCAGCAGGGCCGGTGCCGGCTCCAGGTCGAGCATCATCACTGTCGGCAGCCCCTCGCGCGGCAGGTCGAGCGGGTCGACCCGCGACGGCAGCGCGTCGCCCACGGCCGAGTCGCGCCAGGTCCGGTGGCAGGCCTCCAGAATCGGGAAGTCGCTCAGGGCGTGGAGCGGCAACTCTTCGTGGCGTGGTCGGCTCCAGCGGTTCGCCATACAGGTTTCCAAGGCATCCCTTCCATCTCCTGCCGGCAAGCTGGCACCGGCAGGTTGAGAAGCCGTGAGCCGCCGGGGTGACCGCGCGCCTCAGACGATCCGCTGCATCGATGCGGGATCGGCGGCCTTGAAGAAGCTGTCGACCGCGCCGCCGCCGCGCGCCAGCGGCAGCATCAGGCGCGTGTAGGTCCAGAGCCGGTCGTCCATGGTCACGAAGGAGCGCCGCGCCAGGCTTGGCCGGCGGGTCGAGGCCGCGTCCAGGGCGACCTCGGTGACGCGCCGGGCGTCCTCGGGATCGAAGAACTCCTCGGGCGTCAGGCCGCGCAGCTCGCGTCCGTGCCGTTCGCAGATCGCAGTCCCGGCAAGACGGATGCGGAGCCGAGTCGGCGAGCGCTCCAGGTCGAGCAGGAAGACCGTCGGCAGGATCTGCCGCGGCAGCTCGACCGGATCGAGCCGGGCCGGCACCTGCTTGCCGTTGCAGCCGTCGCGCCACAGCCGATAGCAGGCATCGAGCAGGGGATAATCAGAAATCTGGTTAATGGGGAGCTCCTCGTAGCAGGAGCCGCGCTCGCGTTGGGCCGTTGCGATCGACAAATTCACCTTTAACTCTCCGGGAAATGGCATTTCTGCCGACGAGAGGAGTATAGGTTGCAGAGCGTAGAAAGTGCGGTTGTATTACAATTTTTCTGGTTACCCGTATCGCTGCAGGCGGGCGCCGTGGCGGCGCAGCCAGGCGCGCGAGTCCTGGCACTGGTCGGCGAGCCGGTCGCAGAGCCGCCAAAAGGCCGGCGAGTGGTCGAGATGGACCAGGTGGGCGACCTCGTGGGCGACGACGTAGTCGAGCACCGCCTCCGGCGCCAGCACCAGGCGCCAGCAGTAGGAGAGGTCGCCGCGCGCCGTGCAGCTGCCCCAGCGGCTGCTTGTCTCGCGCACCGCGATCCGGCCCAGCGGCCGGATCCGGCTGCCGGGGGCGAGGCGCGGCAGCAGCGCGGCCTTCTCCCGGGACCGGCGCGCGACCTGCCGGCGCGCCTCGGCCTTGAGATAGTCGGTGACTCGTCGCGACAGATGCTCGGCGGCGCCGGCGACCCACAGCAGGCCGCTGTCGGGCCAGACCGCGCCGCGCGCCCAGGGGGCGTGGCGGATCTGGTGCTCGACGCCGAGGATCGGGACGAGGCCGCCCTCGGCGAAGGGCACGTGCGGCGGCAGCTGGGCGAGGCGTCCGGCGATCCAGCCGCTCTGGCGGTCGATGAAGTCCAGCCCGCGCTCGACCGGCAGGCCCTCGGGCAGGGTCAGCACCAGCCCGCCGCGGCCGGGGTCGAGGCGCAGCGACAGCCGGCGGGCGCGGCTCGAGACGCGCAGCTCGAGCGGCACCTCTCGGCCTTCGAAGGTGAGATGGCGGGGAGCCGGGCTCTGGACGGACATGGGGCAGAGGCTAGCCAGAGCCGCGGCGTCGCGGCAACCACGGAGCTTGCTACAGCAGCCTGCGCGCCAGATCCCGGATCGCCGGGTCGACCGGCTGCGGCGTCAGGTCGACACCCTCCGCCAGCGCCTCGGCCACCGCCTCCAGCGCGGCGATGCGCCCGAAGCGCTTGTCCTCGGCGGCGATCAGGTGCCAGGGCGAGTCGGCCGTCGAAGTCTGCGCCAGCATGTCATCGATGGCGGCGGCATAGGCATCGCGCAGCTCGAGGTTGCGGAAGTCCTCCGGCGCCAGCTTCCAGTGCTTGAGCGGATCCTCCAGGCGCGCCTGGAGCCGGCGCTTCTGCTCCTCGAGCGAGATGTGCATAAACAGCTTCACGACGCGCGTTCCGTCGGCGGTCAGCAGCGCCTCGAAGGCGTTGATCTCCTGGTAGGCGCGGCGCCAGTCGGCCGGGGCGGTCAGCTGCTCGACCCGTTCGACCAGGACGCGGCCGTACCAGGAGCGGTCGAAGGCGGCGATCTCGCGGTCCTCCGGCAGGCGCGTCCAGAAGCGCTGCAGGTAATGCTGGCGCAGCTCGTCGCCGTTCGGCGCCCCGACCGACCAGACCGCGAAGCCGCGCGGGTCGAGCTGCGCGGCCAGGCGCCGGATCGTGCCGCCCTTGCCGGCGGCGTCCCAGCCCTCGAAGACCAGGACGGCGGCCCGGTCCTGGCTCCAGTAGGCCAGCTGAAGCGCGCGCAGGCGCTGCTTCAGGGCGTCCTTGCGCTCGTGATAGCGGCGCTTGTCGAGCCGCTGCCCCAGGTCGACCTCGGCCAGGCTCGCCGGCCTTCGCTCCGTCATGACGCCTCCTCGGATTCCGGCCCGCAGCCTAGCACCGCAGGGCGCCGAAGCCGAGCCGGGCAAGCGGCCCGGCCCGGCGGAACTCATGCCGGCGGGGAGCGTCTCGTAGGCAGGACGGAGCGGAGTCGTCTGTACCGCCTGGAGCAGACCCGCGACGGCATGCGCGCTGCTCGAGGCCGAGGACCCCTGAAACGAGCACCCCAGAAACTCTAGCTCGATCCGGAAAATGCTGCGCCGCGAACCTACGGATGGCGGTGAGGGTGGGATTCGAACCCACGAAGGGCTTGCACCCTTACACGCGTTCCAGGCGTGCGCCTTCAACCACTCGGCCACCTCACCCCCTGCAGGACCGCCCTGGGGCGGCCGGAACCTAGCGAAGCTCGTCGCGGGTTGCAACGCTGCGCGACGCGGGACCTGCCGCCAGCGCGCCGGCGGCAGCAGCACCCTTGATGCGAGCGAAAAAGGGGCGTATTGCCGAAACCCATGCGTTTGCTGGCACGCCTTCTGGGGTACCTCCTGCTGATCGCGGCGCTCGCCGCCCTGGCCGTCGACCTGCTGGCCTGGTCGACGACCGGCCGCTTCCGGCTCTCGGAGCTGGGCGCGCTGTGGGCGCAGATCGACCGGCCGAGTCTGAACCTGGTCCAGGCCGTGCTCGAGCGCCACGTCTGGCAGCCGCTGTGGGACGGCCTGTTCTGGGTGCTGCTACAGCCGGCGGTGCTGGTTCTCGGCCTGCCCGGCCTGGTCCTGCTGCTGCTCGGGCGCCGCGGCGGCGGCCGGCGCGACTCGCATTTCAGCAGACGGTAGAAGGCGAGGCTCAGTCGCCGTCCATCTTGAGCGCCGCCAGGAAGGCCGACTGCGGGATCTCGACGTTGCCGAACTGGCGCATCCGCTTCTTGCCGGCCTTCTGCTTCTCCAGCAGCTTGCGCTTTCGGGTGGCGTCGCCGCCGTAGCACTTGGCGGTGACGTCCTTGCGCAGCGCCGAGACGGTCTCGCGAGCGATGACCTTGCCGCCGATCGCCGCCTGGATGGCGATCTTGAACAGCTGGCGCGGAATCAGGTCCTTCAGCTTGGCGCAGAGCGCGCGGCCGCGCGCCTCGGACTGGCCGCGGTGGACGATCAGCGAGAGCGCGTCGACCGGCTCGGCGTTGACCAGGATCGCGACCTTGACCAGGTCGCCCTCGCGGTAGCCGATCAGGTGGTAGTCGAAGGAGGCGTAACCGCGGGTCACCGACTTCAGGCGGTCGTAGAAGTCGAAGACGACCTCGTTGAGCGGCAGCTCGTAGACGACCATGGCGCGGCTGCCGGCGTAGGTCAGCTCCTGCTGGATGCCGCGCTTCTCCTCGCACAGCTTCAGCACGGCGCCCAGGAACTCGTCGGGCACCAGGATCGTCGACTTGATCCAGGGCTCCTCGATCGACTCGATGCGCGTCGGGTCGGGCATGTCGCTGGGGTTGTGCAGCTTCAGCAGCGTGCCGTCGCGCAGGTGGATGTCGTAGACCACCGAGGGCGCCGTGGTGATCAGGTCGAGGTCGAACTCCCGCTCCAGGCGCTCCTGGACGATCTCCAGGTGCAGCATGCCCAGGAAGCCGCAGCGGAAGCCGAAGCCGAGCGCCGGGCTGACCTCGGGCTCGAAGACGAAGGAGGAATCGTTGAGCGCCAGCTTGCCCAGGGAATCGCGCAGGTCCTCGTACTCGGCGGTGTCGGCGGCGAAGAGGCCGCAAAAGACGACCGGGATCGAGGGCTTGAAGCCGGCCAGCGCCGCGTCGCACTGGCGGCGCTCGTCGGTCACGGTGTCGCCGACCTTGGCGTCGGCGATGTCCTTGACGCCGGAGATCACGTAGCCGAGCTCGCCCGGGCCCAGCGCCTCGACCTTGCGGCGCGCCGGCCCGAAGATGCCGACCTCGGTGACGTCGTGGACGGCGCGGGTGCCGAGCATGCGGATCTTGGTACCGGCCTTGATGCGGCCGTCCATGACCCGGATCAGCGTTACGACGCCGAGATAGGAATCGTACCAGGAGTCGACGATCAGGGCCTTGAGCGGCGCCTCGGCGTCGCCGATCGGCGGCGGCAGGCGCTTGACGATTGCCTCCAGCACCTCGGCGACGCCCTTGCCGGTCTTGGCCGAGATCATCAGGGCGTCGGTCGTGTCGAGGCCGATGACCTCCTCGATCTGCTCCATGACGCGCAGCGGCTCGGAGGCCGGCAGGTCGATCTTGTTGAGCACCGGCACGATCTCGTGGTCGTGCTCCAGGGCCAGGTAGACGTTGGCCAGGGTCTGCGCCTCGACGCCCTGGCTGGCGTCGACCAGCAGGATCGAGCCCTCGCAGGCCTTCATCGACCGGCTGACCTCGTAGGAGAAGTCGACGTGACCGGGCGTATCGATCATGTTCAGCGTGTAGACCTTGCCGTCGGCCGACTCGAACTTGAGCCGCACGGTCTGCGCCTTGATCGTGATGCCGCGCTCGCGCTCCAGCTCCATGGAGTCGAGCACCTGCTCCTTCATCTCGCGCTGGGTCAGCCCGCCGCAGAGCTGGATCATGCGGTCGGCCAGGGTCGACTTGCCGTGGTCGATGTGGGCGATGATGGCGAAGTTGCGGATGTGCGAGAGGTCGGTCATCGAGACGCTTTGCTGGGACGGGAGTCCGGGGAACGGGAAGGCGGCGCCGGCCCCTGGGGCCGCGCGGAACGCAGGCGCAACATAGGCGGGCGGCCCGGCCGCCGCAATGCCTGCGGGAGGGCGGCGGCCGGGCCTCGCGGCCGCCGGCGAAGATCGCGGTCACGGCCCGGCTGCAATCCAGGCTATGATCCCGCCCCATCAGCGACAGCGAGCGCCCCATGAGCGACGGCAAGCAGCGCGTCCCGGCCGGCCCGCACATCTTCTTCGCGGGCCTTTTCGTCGCCCTCGGCCTCGCCGCCTTCGGCTGGCTGGTCGCCCAGGGTCTCCAGGACTTCCGCAGCGGCGAGCGCAGCGTCTCGGTCAAGGGCCTGGCCGAGCGCGAGGTCGAGGCGGATCTCGCGCTCTGGTCGCTGCGCTTCGTCGCCACCGACGACGACCTCAACGCCGCGCAGGCCCGCCTGCAGGCCGACGCCGGCCAGGTCCGCGCCTTCCTGGCCGAGGCCGGCTTCGCCGAGCAGGAGGTCGTGGTCGAGGACTACCAGGTCACCGACCTGCTGGCCCAGCAGTACCGCAGCGGGCCGGTCGAGAGCCGCTACATCCTGGCCCAGAGCCTGCTGGTCCGCTCCGGCGACATCGCCAAGGTCGCCGCCGCCGCCCAGAACGTCGGCCGCCTGGTCGACGCCGGCGTCGTGCTGTCGAGCGAGAACCAGCCGATCAGCGGCCCGGTCTACCTCTTCACCCGCCTCAACGACGTCAAGCCGGAGATGATCGCCGAGGCGACCGCCAGCGCCCGCGAGGCCGCCGAGCAGTTCGCCCGCGACGCCGGCTCCGAGGTCGGCCCGATCCGACGCGCCAACCAGGGCCTGTTCCAGATCCTGCCGCGCGACGACTACCCCGGCGCCTACGAGCCCAAGCAGCCGGTCAAGAAGCTGCGCGTGGTCACCAGCATGGAATACCTGCTGGTCGACTGAGCGGGCGCGGGGCCTGCCACCTCCCGTCCTGCAGCGCAGGCTCGCGCTTCTGGTTCGGCAAGCTCACCATGAAGCGCGACCTGACGCCTGCGCTATACGTGCCGTCGCTTCATGGTGAGCCTGTCGAACCATGCAAGCGTGGGAGCCGGATCCTTCGCCTCTCGCCTGACGACCTGACCTCGTGGAGCGGCGGCACCTACCCCCGCAGCGTGCCGCCGGTCGCCTTCTCGACCGCCGCGACGATCTTCGCAGAGACCGCTTCCAGGTCGGGCTCGGTCAGGGTCTTCTCGCGCGGCTGCAGGGTGACCGCCAGGGCGAGCGACTTCTTGCCCTCCGGCAGGCCCTTGCCGCGGTAGTCGTCGAACAGCGCGACCTGCGAGATCAACGCCTTGTCGGCGCCGCGGGCCGCGCGCACCAGCTTCTCGGCCGGCACCTCGAGGTCGACGACGAAGGCGAAGTCGCGCTCGACCGCCATGAAGGGCGAGAGGTCGGCGGCCGGGCGCGCCGTGCCCTTGCGCTTCGGCTCGGGAACGGCTTCCAGGAAGATCTCGGTGGCGACCGCCGGTCCCTTGAGGTCGAAGGCCGCGAGCACGCGCGGGTGCAGGGCGCCGAAGCGGGCCAGGACCTTGGGGCCGAGGCGCAGGCAGCCGGACTGGCCGGGATGGTACCAGCCGGGCGCATCGGTCGAGACCTGCAGGTTGTCGACCGGGGCGCCGGCCGCCTCCAGCACCCTGAGGGCGTCGGCCTTGGCGTCGAAGGCGTCGACCGGGCGGCGCTCGACGGCCCAGTGGCGCGGGCCGCTGTGGCCGACGCGCAGGGCGCCGGCGACCTGGCGCTGGCCGTCGGGCGCGGCGGTCTCGTAGGCTGGGCCGACCTCGAACAGGCCGAGGTCGCCGAAGCCGCGGTCGGCGTTGCGTGCCGCCGCCTCGATCAGCGCGATCAGCACCGAGGGGCGCATGACGTCGAGCTCGGCCGAGATCGGGTTGTCGAGGCGCAGGGCCTCCTCGCTCCAGCCGAACAGGCGGGCGTGGCGCTCGGCGACGAAGGAGAAAGTCACGCACTCCTCCAGGCCGCTCCAGCAGAGCGCGGTGCGCGCCGCCGCGGCGCGGCGCTGGCGGGTCGAGAGCGCCGGCAGCGGCATCGCCGTGTCGAGGGTTAGCGAGGAGGTCGGCAGGTGCTCGTAGCCGTGCAGGCGCAGCACCTCCTCGACCAGGCAGGCCTCGCCCTCGACGTCGTTGCGCCAGGACGGCACCTGGGCCTCCAGGTCGTCGCCGCGGTCGGTGATCTCGAAGCCGAGGTCCTGCAGGATGCGGACCTGCTCGCCGTCGGGCACCGGCACGCCGCCCAGGGTCGCGCAGCGGTCCTTGCGCAGGGGCACGGAGCGGCGGGTGTCGGGGACCCGCCCCGCGCTGACCACCTCGGAGGCCTCGCCGCCACAGAGTTCCAGGATCAGGCGGGCCGCGACCTCGGGACCCCAGTTGCCGGACTCCGGGTCGAGGCCGCGCTCGAAGCGGTAGCGCGCGTCGGAATGGATGCCTAGGCGGCGGCCGGCGAAGGCGACCTCGATGGGGTCGAAGAGCGCGACCTCCAGGAACACCTCGGTGGTCGCCTCGGTGCAGCCGGAGAGCTCGCCGCCCATGATGCCGGCGATGCCCTGCGGGCCCGTCTCGTCGGCGATCACCAGGGTCTCGGCATCGAGCGCGTAGCTGCGGCCGTCGAGCGCCAGGATCTCCTCGCCGGCGCGCGCGAAGCGCATGGTCGGGTCGCCCGCGAGCTTGGCCGCGTCGAAGACGTGCAGCGGCCGGCCGAGGTCGAAGGTGACGTAGTTGGTGATGTCGACGAGCGCCGAGATCGGCCGCAGCCCGATCGCCGTCAGGCGGCGCTGCAGCCAGGCCGGCGAGGGCCCGTTCCTGAGGCCGCGGAAGTGCCGGCCGGCGACGAAGCGGCAGGCCTCGCCGGCGCCCTCGGCGATGCGCCAGGCGAGTGGCGAGGCGTAGCCGCCCGCGACCCGGCCCGGCTCGAAGGGCTTGAGGCGGCCGAGGCCGGCGGCGGCGAGGTCGCGGGCGATGCCGCGCACGCCCAGGCAGTCGCCGCGGTTCGGCGTGACGCCGATCTCGACGACGACCTCGTCGAGCCCGAGCAGGCTGGCGAAGGGCGTGCCGACCTCGGGCGCGGCCGCGCCGGCGGCCGGCGTCAGGTCGATGATGCCCTCGTGGTCCTCGGACAGACCCAGTTCGCGCTCCGAGACCAGCATGCCGTTGGACTCGACGCCGCGGATCACGCCGGCCTTGAGGTCGAGGCCGGTGCCGGGGATGTGGGTCCCGGTCGGCGCGAAGACGCCGAGCATGCCGGTGCGCGCGTTGGGCGCGCCGCAGACGACCTGGACCGGCCCGTCCTTGGTGCGCAGCCGGCAGACGCGCAGCCGGTCGGCGTCGGGATGGGGTGCCGCCTCCTCGACGTAGGCGACGGTGAAGGGCGCGAAGGCGGCGCCGCGGTCCTCGAGGCTCTCGACCTCGAGTCCGATCAGCGACAGCGTCTCGCAGATCCGCTCGACCGGGGCCTCGGTCTCCAGGTGATCCTGCAGCCAGCTCAGGGTGAACTTCATGTCAGAGGCCTCGCACGACCGAAGGCGCTTCCAGCGGCACGAAGCCATAGTGGCGCAGCCAGCGCAGGTCGCTGTCGTAGAAGGTGCGGAGGTCCGGGATGCCGTACTTCAGCATGGCGATGCGCTCGATGCCCATGCCGAAGGCGAAGCCCTGGTAGCGGCTGGAGTCGATGCCGCAGTTCTCCAGCACCCGCGGATGGACCATGCCGCTGCCCAGGATCTCGAGCCAGTCGTGGCCGCCGCCGATGATCAGCTGGCCGTCCCGGTGGCCGCAGCCGATGTCGAGCTCGGCCGAGGGCTCGGTGAAGGGGAAGTAGCTGGCGCGGAAGCGCACCGGCAGGTCGTCGACCCCGAAGAAGGCGCGGCAGAACTCGATCAGCGTGCCCTTGAGGTGGCCCATGTGGGTCTTCTCGTCGATCACCAGGCCCTCGACCTGGTGGAACATCGGCGAGTGGGTCGCGTCGGAGTCGGCGCGGAAGGTGCGACCCGGGCAGATGATCCGGATCGGCGGCGTCGTGCGCTGCATAGTGCGGATCTGCACCGGCGAGGTGTGGGTGCGCAGCACCGGCCGCACGCCGTCGGCGGCGGGCTTCAGGTAGAAGGTGTCCATGTCCTGGCGCGCCGGGTGCCAGGCCGGGATGTTGAGGGCCTCGAAGTTGTGGAAGTCGTCCTCGATGTGCGGCCCCTCGGCGACCGAGAAGCCCATCTCGCCGAAGATCGCGACCAGCTCCTCGACGGTCTGGCTGATCGGGTGGACGTGGCCGATGGCGTGCGGGCGGGCCGGCAGGGTGACGTCGACCCGCTCGGTCGCCAGGCGCGCCTCGAGGGCCGCCTCCTCGAAGCCGGCCTTGCGCGACTCCAGGGCCGACTGCAGCCGGTCCTTGACGGCGTTGAGCGCCTGGCCGCGCGCCTTGCGCGCCTCAGGGTCGAGCTGCCCGAGGCTCTTCATCTGCTCGGTCAGCCGGCCCTTCTTGCCCAGCGCGGCGATGCGCAGCGCCTCCAGCGACGCCAGGTCGCCGGCCGCTTCGAGGTCGGCGAACAGCTCTGCTTCGAGCGCCTCGAGATCCTGCATCCTTAGTCCGCTCCGGTTAGGCGACGCCCTCCCTCCGGTCCGAGACCGGCGGCGAGGGCCGCGCGAAGCGGTCTAACCGGCCGCCGAGCCGAGGGCAAGGACGGTCGAGACGAGCCTTGAGGGGGGGTGGGGGGGGGGGGGGGGGGGCTGGGGCCCCGCCCGCACGGTGTCAGCCCCGCGAAATCAGCCGCGGGCGGCCTGGGCCTGCTCGACCAGGGACTTGAAGGCCTCGGGCTCGGCGACGGCGAGATCCGCGAGGATCTTGCGGTCGAGATCGATGCCGGCCTTCTTGAGACCGTCCATGAAGGTCGAATAGGTCATGCCGGCCTCGCGCGTCGCCGCGTTGATGCGCTGGATCCACAGGCCGCGGAAGTCGCGCTTGCGGACCTTGCGGTCGCGGTAGGCGTACTGCATCGCCTTCTCGACGCGCTCGATGGCGACGCGATAGACGTTCTTGCCGCGGCCGCGATAGCCCTTGGCGAGCTTGACGACCTTCTTGTGACGGGCGTGCGCCGTCGTACCACGCTTGATGCGAGCCATAGTCTGGCCTCCTCCTGGAAAAGCGTTCCGCTGCCGCTACTTGGCGTAGGGCAGGAAGTGGCGCTTGACGACCTTGGTGTCGGCCGGCGACAGGATCATCGTGCCGCGCGCCTGGAGCTTCATCTTCGTGGGACGCTTGCGGAGGCCGTGGCGCAGGTTCGCGGGATTGGCCCGGACCTTGCCAGAGCCGGTGAGGCTGAAGCGCTTCTTGGCGCCGCTCTTCGACTTCAGTTTCGGCATTTTGTTCCTCGTCGGTTGATGGTCCCCGGTCGGGGACCTGCGCGGCGGCCGGGCATGCCTGTTGGCCCGGACGCGCCGGTTCGGTAGGCGCGGGGTTATAGCGGCGCGGGCGTCCGCGTGCAAGGGGCAGGTCGTGCGCGCCCTGATGCTCGTCTCCAGCCTCGCCGGCGCCTTCGTCGCCCTGGACACCTGATGCCGGTCGGGCGGCGCCGACTCAGCGCCGGCGCGCCTCGCTCTGCTCGAAGCTGTCGAGCAGGCGGGTGACGGCGGCGCGGTCGCTCTCCAGCATCACCGAGGAGACGAAGCGGCTGGCGGCCCGGCAGTCCATGGCGCGCAGGCGGCGCTTGACCTGGGGGATCGCCGGCGCGCGCATCGAGAGCTCGCGGATGCCCCAGCCGACGAACAGCCCGGCGTAGCGCGGGTCGCCGGCCATCTCGCCGCAGACGGAGACCGGCTTGCCGGCCCGCAGCGCGGCGTCGGCAGCGAAGTGGATCAGGCGCAGCACCGCCGGATGCACCGGGTCGTAGAGATAGGCCACCCGCTCGTCGCCGCGGTCGATGGCCAGGGTGTACATGATCAGGTCGTTGGTGCCGATGGCGAAGAAGTCGACCTCGCGGATCAGCGCGTCGGCGGCCAGGGCGGCGCCGGGGATCTCGATCATCGCGCCGAGCGGCGGCGTCGGCGAGGCGATCGGGACGCCGCGCCGGCGCAGCCGCGCCTCGACCCTTTGCAGCACGGCGCGCACGGCGCGCACCTCCTCGACCGAGGAGACCATCGGCAGCAGGATCCGCACCGGTCCAGCGACGCCGGCGCGCAGGCTGGCGGCGAGCTGCGCCTCGAGCAGCTCCGGCACGCGCAGCGACAGGCGGATCGCGCGCAGGCCGAGCGCGGGGTTGGCCGAGGCGCCGAGGTGCGGGCCCAGCGCCGTCGCCAGCTTCTCCCCGCCGACGTCGAGGGTGCGCACGGTGACCGGCCGGCCGTCCATGCCCTCGACGACCCGCGTGAGGACCTCGGTCTGCTCGTCCTCGTCGGGAAGGTCGTCGCGATTCATGAAGAGAAACTCGGTGCGCAGCAGGCCGACGCCCTCGGCGCCGGCCGCCAGGGCCGGCCCGACCTCGCTCGGCAGCTCGAGGTTGGCCTGCAGGGTCATGCGGCAGCCGTCGCGGGTCTCGGCAGGCAGGTCGCGCAGCCGGCCGAGGGACTGGTTCTCGGCCTGCTGCCGGGTCAGGCGCTTGCGGTAGCTCTCGAGCCGCCGCTTGGTCGGGCTGAGCACGACCAGGCCCTGGTCGCCGTCGACGATCACCGGCTGGCCCTGGGCCGCCTGGGCCAGCAGGTCGGCGACGCCGAGCACCGCCGGAATGCCGAGCGAGCGGGCCATGATCGCGGTGTGTCCCTCGGCCCCGCCGAGCACCGAGGCGAAACCGCCGACCCGGGTCGGGTCCATCAGCGCGGTGTCGGCCGGCGTCACCTCCTCGGCCAGGATCACCGAGCCGGCCGGCAGCTCGGCGAAGCTGCTGAAGGTCCGCTCCGTCAGGTTGCGCAGGATGCGGTGGCCGACCTGGCGGACCTCGTCGGCGCGCGCCGCCAGGTAGTCGTCCTCGACCGAGCCGAAGGCCGCGGCGATCGCCTCGATCTCGGCCGAGACCGCATGCTCGGCGTTGTCGCGCTGCTCGAAGATGCGGCGCTGCACGCCTTCGCGCAGCCGGCCCGAGCGCAGCATCTGCCCGTGCGCCTCGAGCAGGAAGCCGAGCTCCTCCGCCGAGGCGCCGTGAAAGTCCTCGGCCTTGGCGCGCAGCTTGTCGAGCTGGCGCATCGCCTGGCGGATCGCCGTCTCGTAGCGCCCGAACTCGGTCTTGGTGTGGCGCGCCGGCACCTGGTACTGCGGCACGCGCAGCTCGGTGCCGCGCGCCAGGTAGGCGGCGCCGATGGCGATGCCGGGGGCGACGCCCAGGCCGCGCAGCACACGCTCGCCGCTGCCGGCCCAGGAGGGCGGCCTGCCGGGACCCCGCTTCGGCTGCTTCCGCTCAGTCTTCATCGAATCGCCTGGCGACCAGGTCGGCGAGCGCCTCCAGCACCGCCGCGGCCTGCCCGCCCTCGGCCGAGAGCTCGAGCTCGCAGCCCGGTCCCGCGGCCAGCATCATCAGCCCGAGCATCGAGGAGCCGGGCGTCTCGGTGTCGCCGCGACGCACCGTGACCGCGGCCTCGTGGGCGTTGACCGTCTTGACGAACTTGGCCGCGGCCCGCGCGTGCAGGCCCTTCTTGTTGCAGATGACGACCCGTCGTCGGATCGCCTGGCTGGTCTGTTCGGACATGGCCGCCGGTATCCTAGCTGGCCGCCTCGTCCTTCAGCAGCTGCGAGGCGACGGCGATGTACTTGCGACCGGCTTCCTGGGCCTGGGCCACGGCGTCCTGCAGGCCGTCGCGGGCACGCACGCTGGCCAGCTTGATCAGCATCGGCAGGTTGGCGCCGGCGATGACCTCGACCCTCGCCCGGTCGAGCAGCGAGATCGCGAGGTTGGAGGGCGTGCCGCCGAACATGTCGGTGACGATGACCACGCCCGCCCCGCTATCGACGGCGGTCGCCTTGTCGAGGATCTCCTGGCGCCGTTCCTCCATGTCGTCTTCGGGCCCGATGCAGACCGTGGCGACCTGCGCCTGGGGACCGACCACATGCTCCATGGCCGAGACGAACTCCCGGGCCAGGTTGCCGTGGGTGACGAGAAGCAGACCGATCATGCTCGTACCTTGCTGGAGCAGGTTGGGCGTTCTAGCGCAAAAGCGCCCTGCGGGACACCGGCGAATCTCGGGGGCGAATCTCCGGGGGCGATCCCGCCGGGGCGACCCCGGCGGGCATCTCGGCGGGCGATCTCAGGGGGCGGACGCCCCGCTCGCCTCCTCCGCCACGTCGCTGCGCTCCAGGTCGCGATGCACCAGGCCGACGGGCCAGCCGCGCAGCGCCACCCAGTGCGCCAGCTTCTCGGCGATGGCGACAGAGCGGTGGCGCCCTCCGGTGCAGCCGATCGCGATCGTCAGGTAGCTCTTGCCCTCGGCCTCGTAGCGCGGGAGCAGCGGCTGCAGCAGTCCGGTCAGGGACTGGAAGAAGGGCGCGAAGCCTGCGTCCTCGGCGACGTAGTCGGCGACCGCGGCGTCGCGCCCGGTCAGGGACCGAAGCGCCGGGTCGTAGTGCGGATTGCGCAGGAAGCGGACGTCGAACACCAGGTCCGCCTCGCGCGGCAGGCCGTTGCGGAAGGAGAAGGAGGTGACGAAGACGCCCATGCGCGGGCCCGCAGCCAGCGCCAGGCGCTGCGACAGGGAGCGCCGGAACTCCGGCAGGGCCATCGTCGAGGTGTCGATCACGAAATCGGCACGCTCGCGCAGCGGCGCCAGCAGCCGGCGCTCGGCGGCGATGCCGTCGGCGAGCGGACGGCCCTCGGCCAGCGGGTGGCGACGGCGGGTCTCGGTGAAGCGGCGCTGCAGGGCCTCGTCCTCGCAGTCGACGAACAGCAGCGTCACCGCCAGGGCGGGATCGGCGCGCAGCCGGGCGAACTGCTCGAGCAACGGCCCGGGGGCGAAGTTGCGGTTGCGCACGTCGGCGCCCAGCGCCACGGCACGGCCCAGCTCGCCCTCCGTGACGGCGCGCGAGAGCAGGTTGAGCGGCATGTTGTCGATGGCCTCGTAGCCGAGGTCCTCCAGCACCTTCAGCGCCGTCGTCCGGCCGGCGCCGGACAGGCCGGTGACGATCACCACGGGCAACGCGCCACCGCGCGGCAGGGCCGCCTTCTCGCGTGCCGGACCGGCGGGACGCGCCAGGGCGGCGGCGCGCGCGGCCAGGGCAAGACGGATGCGCGAGACAGCCGAGGCCGCCGAGGCGTCGAGTCCGATCGCCGGCACCTCGTGGCCGGCGAGCCGCTCGGGCCGCTCCTCGGGCAGCGGGTCGCCCGGCGCGCCGTCAGACGGCACGAGCCGCACCGCGAGCGCGACCGGCGCCTCCTCCAGGCGAGTGATCTGAGCGAGGCCGAGGCCGCGCAGCGCCAGCATGCCCGCGTAGCCCGGCACCGGACGCGCCTGCAGCCGGCCGTCCTCCTCGCTCAGGCGCACGCGATCGTCGGCGACCAGCCAGCCGCCGGCGTCGACCAGGCGCAGGGCGAGGTCCGACTTGCCGCTGGCCGCCGCGCCGAGCAGCAGGACGCCGAGCGGCCCGATCGGGCTCGGCAGGGCGACGCAGGTGGCGTGGATCTCTTCCATGCCGCCTATCTAGAACGGAAAGCGGGGCGCGCGCATCACCCGCGTTGGCCCGCCGGCGCCGGCGGCCGGTCAGCTGGCCGGCAGCGTCACCGTGAAGCGGGCGCCGCCTTCCGGACGGTTCTCGGCGTAGACGACGCCGCCGTGGGCCTCGACGATCTGCCGGGAGATCGACAGGCCGAGCCCGGAGTGCGTGCCGAACTTCTCGCCTTTCGGACGCTCGGAATAGAAGCGGTCGAAGACATCGTCGAGCTTGTCCGGCGGGATGCCGGGGCCCTCGTCGGCGACGGTGACGACGATGCTGTCGTCGTTGCGGCCGCGGCCGCGCACGCGCCGGGCGGCCAGCCGGATCGTGCCGTGCGGCGGCGAGAAGGAGGTCGCGTTGGCGATCAGGTTGCGGAACACCTGGCCGAGCCGTCCCTCGATGCCCTCGACCCGCAGCTCCTCGCGCTCGTCGAGCTCGAGCCGGTAGGCCGGCCCGCCCTCCTCGGCGCCGGCGCGCTGGACCTCGACCAGGGCCTCGAGCAGGCGCCTGAGGTCGACCTCCTCGGACTTGCCGCGGGCCAGCTCGGCGTCCAGGCGTGAGGCGTCGGAGATGTCGCTGATCAGCCGGTCGAGGCGCTGGACGTCGTCGAGGATGATGCTCATCAGCTTCTTCTGCTGCTCCGGGTCCTCGACCCGGGCGACGGTCTCGACGGCGCTGCGCAGCGAGGTCAGCGGGTTCTTGATCTCGTGGGCAACGTCGGCGGCGAAGCCCTCGATCGCCTCCATGCGGGCATGCAATGCCTGGGTCATCTCGCGCAGCGCCCCGGAGAGGTCGCCGATCTCGTCGCGGCGGTTGCTCCAGTCCGGGATATTCTCGCTCCGCCCGGAGGTGCCCCGAACCCGGTCGGCGGCATCGGCGAGCCGGCGAATCGGCGTCGCGATGGTGCGCGCCAGATAAAGCGACAGCAGCACGGTGACCGCGAAGGAGAGGCCGAAGACCAGCAGGATGTCCCGGCGCCGGTCCTGCACCGCCTTGTCGACCGAGCTGCCGTCCTTGGTCAGCATCAGGGCGGCGACGACCTGGCGGTAGCGCTGCACCGGCACGGCGACCGAGAGGAACAGCCGCCCCGTCGAGTCGACGCGCTGCCGGCTGGCGTGCTCGCCCTGCAGCGCGGCCGCGGCCTCGCCGTAGGAGCCGGCGGTCTGCTCCGGCACCTCGATGTAGAGCGGCAGCTCCTGTGCGCCTTCGACCAGGCGGCGCAGCGCGCGATAGAGGTCCTCGATCCAGACCAGGTACTCGGGGGTGCGGTCGGGCGGCGGCAGCTCGACGACCTGGACCGAGCCGAGCGGCCCGGCCAGCAGGCTCGAGTCGGCGACCAGCGTGCCGTCGCGGCCGAACACGCGGGCCCGGGCGCCGGTCGTCGCGAGGCCGACGCGCAGCAGCTGGCGCGCGGTCTCGGGCATCAGCTCCTGCCGGCCATTCTCGCCGTCGCGCACGGCCGCCGTGCCGAGCGCCGAGGCCAGGGTGTCGGCCTGGGTGCGCAGCGCCTCCAGCTCCGAGCTGATCAGGCTCATGCGGTACTGGTCGAGATGCAGCAGGCCCAGGACCGGGATCGCCAGCACCAGGGCGTTGAGGATCAGGATGCGCCGGGTCAGCGGCGAGCGCCAAGCCGGGCGCTGGCGATGGCCGACGGCGGCGCTGCTGCGCGCGTGGCGCTCGGCGACGCCGCGGGCCGTCGCGGCGCTGCGGTCGAGCTCGGCCTGTGCCCGGGCGCGGGCGCGCCTGGAGCGCGACGTCTGCGGCGCGGGCGTATCGAGACTCATGATGGCGCCACCCTACAGCTTCGGCGGACGGCGGTCGCCCCGCACCGTCCCAGGTCCGGCTCAGCCGTCCTTATAGCGGTATCCGACGCCGTAGAGGGTCTCGATCTGCCCGAAATCGTCGTCGACTTCCTTGAACTTCTTGCGTAGCCGCTTGATGTGGCTGTCGATCGTCCGGTCGTCGACGTAGATGTGCTCGCCGTAGGCCGCGTCCATCAGCTGGTCACGGTTCTTGACGTGGCCGGGGCGCTGCGCCAGCGCGCGCAGGATCAGGAACTCGGTAACCGTCAGATTCACCTGGCCGTTCTTCCAGGTGCAGAGATGGCGGCCCGGATCGAGCACCAGCTCGCCGCGCACGATCGGCGCCTCGTTGGTCGTGGAGGTTTCCTCCTTGGCCGAGCGCTCGCGGCGCAGCAGGGCGCGGATGCGCTCGATCAGCAGGCGCTGGGAGAAGGGCTTCTTGATGTAGTCGTCTGCGCCCATGCGCAGGCCGAGCAGCTCATCGACCTCGTCGTCCTTCGAGGTCAGGAAGATCACCGGCACGTTGGAATCCTCGCGCAGCCGCCGCAGCAGCTCCATGCCGTCCATGCGCGGCATCTTGATGTCGAGCACCACCAGGTCGGCGGGCTGCACGGTCAGGCCGCGCAACGCTTCCGAGCCGTCGGCGTAGCTGCGTACCTTGAAGCCCTCGGCCTCGAGCGCGATCGAGATCGAGGTCAGGATGTGCCGGTCGTCATCGACCAGCGCGATGTTGTTCTGCATCCTCTGACGCTCCCCGAAAGTGCCCGGCCGAGTCCCACCCCCAGCCTGGGCATTATGGATAGTCGCCACTTTTGGCACGATTGCGGCAGCGGCTGGGCCGCAATGCGCTGCCCGCCTCGCGCCGGGTTCGACTTGGGGAGCCTAACGCCGGATGTGGCCGTTTTGTGCCCGCTACCGACGCAGGTTTCGCGCAACCGCGGGGGGCCCGTCGCTTCGGCCTTGATCCCGCCCCGGCGGCCTCTCACCATGACCCCATGGCGGAGCAGGCGGAGGAGATCGGCCGGAGCGTGCGCGCGATGCTGCGCCGCGCCGATCGCTGCCGCCTGTCCACGGCGCTTGCCCGCGACGGTTCCGGCGCGCCCTACGGGTCGCTCGCCCTGCTCGCGAGCGACCAGGACGCGACGCCTCTGCTATTGCTCTCCGATTTGGCCGAGCATGCCCGGAACCTGAGGACGGACCCGCGGATCTGCCTGCTGATCGAGGAGACCGAGGGCTTCGAGGATCCTCTGGAAGGCCCGCGCACCGCCCTGCTCGGCCGCGCCGCCCGGGTCGAGGACGCGCGCCTGCTGGCGCGCTTTCTGCGGCGCAATCCCAGCGCCGAGCTCTATGCCGGCTTCGGCGACTTCCACCTCTACGCCGTCGCCCTGGAGCGCGCTCACCTGGTCGCCGGCTTCGGACGGATCCACTGGATCGAGGCCGCCTCGCTGCAGCTCGCCGGCGCCGGGCCGCTGGCGGCGGCCGAGACGGGTATCCTCGAGCACATGAACCAGGATCACGGCGAGGCGCTGCGGCTGATCGCCACTGTGCTGCTGGCGCGTCCCGAGGTCGCGGCGGCCGCACCCTGGCGAATGACCGGCGTCGATCCGGAAGGTGCCGACCTGCTGCGCGGCGTCGAGCGCGCGCGCATCGCCTTCGAAAGGCCGGTGCGGACTCCGGAGGAGTGCCGCGTCGAGCTGGTGCGCCTGACCCGGCGGGCGCGGGCGGCCAAGGCGGCGCCCCCGGCCGGCCCGCGGTCTGGTTCAGGTTGAACCCCCGCCGGCCAGCCGCTAAACAACGGAACCCCGCCGGCAAGAGTGGGGTTCAGGGATGTCGTCCTTAGCCTTTCCGGAGGAACGCGTGACAATCGATAGTCCGGTCGCCGACCGTCAGGGGCTGGAAGCCCTCGGCCTGAAGAATCTCGCCAAGGCGCACTTCAATCTCAGCGTCCCGCAGCTCTACGAAGCCGCGATCCGGCGGGGCGAGGCGCAGATCGGACTGGGTGGGCCGCTGGTCGCCTATACCGGCCATCACACCGGCCGCTCGCCCAACGACAAGTTCATCGTCGAGGAAGCCTCGAGCAAGGCCGACATCGCCTGGGGCGATGTCAACAAGCCGATCAGCCGCGGCCATTTCGACGGCGTCTTCAAAAAGGCGCAGGCCTACCTGCAGAACCGCGAGGCCTTCGTCGTCGACTGCCACGCCGGCGCCGACCCGGACTACCGGCTGAGCGTCCGCGTGGTCTGCGAGAACGCCTGGCACGCGCTCTTCGCGCGCAACATGTTCCTGCGGCCCGGCACCGAGGCGCTGGCCGGCTTCGACCCCGACTTCACCATCGTCCAGCTGCCCGGCCTGCAGGTCGACCCCGCGGTCGACGGCACCAACTCCGAGTGCTTCGTCCTGGTCAGTTTCGAGCGGCGCTTGGTGCTGATCGGCGGCACCTCCTATGCCGGCGAGATCAAGAAGTCCGTCTTCTCGCTGCTCAACTTCCTGCTGCCGGCGCGCGACGTGCTGCCGATGCACTGCTCGGCGAACATCGGGCCGGAGGGCGACACCGCGATCTTCTTCGGCCTGTCGGGCACCGGCAAGACGACGCTCTCGGCCGACGGCACGCGCACCCTGATCGGTGACGACGAGCACGGCTGGTCCGGGCACGGCGTATTCAACTTCGAGGGCGGCTGCTACGCCAAGGTGATTCGCCTGTCGCCGGAGGCCGAGCCGGAGATCTACGCCACGACGCGCCGCTTCGGCACCGTGCTCGAGAACGTCGTCATGGACCCGGACAGCCGGTCCCTCGACCTCGACAACGCGCACTTCACCGAGAACACCCGCGCCTGCTACCCGATCGACTTCATCCCCAACATCGCCGAGTCGGGCCAGGGCGGGCTGCCGGCCAACATCATCATGCTGACCGCTGACGCCTTCGGCGTGCTGCCGCCGATCTCGCGGCTGACGCCAGAGCAGGCTATGTACCACTTCCTGTCGGGCTACACCGCGCGGGTCGCCGGCACCGAGAAGGGCGTCGGCAGCGAGCCCAAGGCGACCTTCTCGACCTGCTTCGGCGCCCCCTTCATGCCGCGCCACCCCAGCGTCTACGCCAAGATGCTCGGCGAGAAGATGGCCAGGACCGGGGCCAACTGCTGGCTCGTCAACACCGGCTGGTCGGGCGGCGCCTACGGCGTCGGCAAGCGCATGGCGATCGGCCACACCCGCACCCTGGTGCGCGCCGCCCTGAACGGCGGGCTTGCGGATGCCGAGTACTTCACCGACCCGCACTTCGGCCTGGCGGTGCCCAAGACCTGCCCGGGCGTGCCCTCCGAGGTGCTCGACCCGCGGGCGACCTGGAAGGATAAGCGCGCCTACGACCAGACGGCGCGCGAGCTGACCCGGCGCTTCGAGCAGAACTTCAAGCAGTTCGAGCCCTACGTCGGCGACGAGATCAAGGCCGCCGGCATCTACGCCGCCGCCTGAGCGGCAGGACGGAAGCGACCGCAGACAAGACAAGGGCGGAGCCGGCGGCTCCGCCCTTCGTCGTTCCGGGTGAAGCGGGACGGGGGCTAGCGGCGGGGTCAGCCGGCCCGCCGTCTCCGTTTCGCCGCCCGCACAAACCGCTTCATCCCGAGCGCGCCCGCGCCAGCGGGCGCAGGCCCCGGGGGGGCGGGGG
>NZ_JBBDQW010000001.1:0-13985 GCF_040905785.1 Tistlia sp. | reverse complement strand
GGATCAGCCAGTTGGTCAGCTGCTGGGTCTCCCCGGCGGCGACGTCCAGCGGCATCAGCGGCCCGCACAGCAGCGTCGCAACTGCCGCGGCGACAAGGCCACCCGCGACACCGAACGGCAACGCGGCAAGCACGATCGGGATATAGAAGACGTGAGGAAACGCGGTTCGTGTCCCGCCGGCGCCGTAGACCAGCAGCCAACACCCGGCCAGCAACCCTGCGACCGCCGCGATCTGCGCCCAAGACGGCAGCCCCGCGCGCAGCCGCGTACGGCTGACTGAAGCGTTCTGTTGACGTGATGGCATACATCCTCCTCGACCGAGTGTCGACAGGTCTCGACTCGAGCTTGAGGGTGGCCGCCAGGTGTCTCACAAACTGACTCGACGACGAAACCCGGACCTGCGGATCAGGCGCAGCAGGTGTCGGCAAGATGCTCGATCTGCCATGCCAGGTCCGCACCGCCTCGTAACCGGCGAAGCCCGCCAGGATCAGCGCCGCGACCGGGTCGACCCACCAGCCGCCGAGTGTGGCGTTCAGCATGAGCCCGACAAGCACCACGCGGGCAGCCAGGCACACAGCTCGGTTTGGCGCGACGCCACCACAGGCCGCGACCCGAGCGTCAGCCCAAGCCGCTTCTTCGCCCGCGCGAGCACCGGCATCACCACTACCGACACGGTGGCCACCACCATCCCGATCGGCGACGACGTCGTATCACCCTCCGCGATCACTCGCCGCCGATCCAGCCGTGGCTGAATTGGCAGGGTTGACGGACCTTGATTCGTTCCTGCGCTGGCCTTCTGGACTTGCCGGGGCCGCTAGGCCTGTGGACGGCCAGCGGTCCGGCCCGCACATCAGGCGGGCCAATCTGCCGGCCATCGAGTTCCCCCGTCCTGTCCCCGCCGCGATTGTCGGGTGGAGCCACCCGAAGGGTGCCGGTGGTTGCTTCCATCCTGGGTGGCGCGGCCCGATGCCGGTCTGCTCGGCGCCGTCCGGCTACCTGCGACCGTCAGGCCGTCCTCGCGTGTGGGCGCGAGCCGCGCCGGCGCGTCTCGCTGCCGAAATGGCGCAAGCTGCTGCTGCTGCGCCACCTGGCGCTCTGATGGCCGCGGCGAGCCGGGGCGGGCGGGTCCACGTCGTCGGCGCCGGCCTGGCCGGGCTCGCCGCGGCGCTGTCCCTGAGCGCCGCCGGCCGGGAGGTTTTGGTTCACGAGGCCGCCGGGCAGGCCGGCGGCCGCTGTCGCTCCTACTTCGACAAGGCGCTCGACTGCCGCATCGACAACGGCAACCACCTGCTGCTGGCCGCCAACCGGGCGGCGCTCGCCTACCTCGAGGAGGTCGGCGCCGGCGACAGCCTGACCGGCCCGGAGGAGCCCGCCTTTCCCTTCCTCGACCTCGCCAGCGGCGCCAGCTGGACGGTGCGGCCCAACGCCGGCCGCTTCGCCTGGTGGATCCTGGCCCCGGGTCGCCGGGTCCCGGGCAGCGGCGCGCTCGACTACCTGAAGGCGCTG
Source organism: Tistlia sp. (assembly GCF_040905785.1). Taxonomy (NCBI): domain Bacteria; kingdom Pseudomonadati; phylum Pseudomonadota; class Alphaproteobacteria; order Rhodospirillales; family Rhodovibrionaceae; genus Tistlia; species Tistlia sp. The sequence goes on along the minus strand of NZ_JBBDQW010000001.1, from coordinate 12,479 downwards.
CGCCTGCTGACGGCAGCCCCCGACGCCACGGTCATGGAGGTGCTCGGCCCTGGCCTGCTGATGGAGCGCTTCTGGCGGCCGCTGGTGGTGGCCGTTCTCAACGCCGAGCCGGAGGTCGCCGCGGCCGGCCTGCTGGCGCCGGTGCTGCGCGAGACCTTCGGGCGCGGCGGCCGCTGGTGCCGGCCGCTGGTCGCCCGCCGCGGCCTCGGCGAGAGCTTCGTCGAGCCGGCGCTGGCGACCCTCGCCGGGCGCGGCGTCGAGGTCGGCTTCGGCCGGCGCCTGCGCCGGCTGGAGCGCCAGGGCGGGCGCGTCGCCGGCCTGGACTTCCCGGACGGTCGGCTTGCGCTCGGTCCCGAGGACGGCCTGGTGCTGGCGGTGCCGGCGCCGGTCGCGGAGACCCTGCTGCCCGGCCTGCAGGTCCCGCAGGGCAGCTCCGCTATCGTGAACGCGCACTTCCGCCTCGACGGGCCGGCGCGGCTGCCCGGGGGTGCCCTGCTCGTCGGCCTGCTCGGCGGCAGCGCCGACTGGGTGTTCCTGCGCAGCCCGCTCGAGGGCGTGACGATCGCCAGCGTCACGGTCAGCGCCGCCGATGCCCTGGCCGAGCTGCCGGCCGAGACGCTGCTGCCGCAACTCTGGCGCGATACGGCGGCGGCGCTGGGCCTGGCGGGCAACGCCCAGCCGCCGGGGCGCCTCGTCAAGGAGAAGCGCGCGACCTTCCTGCAGACTCCGGCCGAGGTCGCGCGCCGCCCCGGCTGCCGGACCGTCTGGGACAACCTGGTCCTGGCCGGTGACTGGACCGCCACTGGGCTGCCGGCGACCATCGAGGGGGCGATCCGCTCGGGCCGGACGGCCGCCGAGAGCCTGCTCCGGTCGCCTTGACAAGGCGCGAGGCCAACGCCTAATGCCCTGATATCCTTTCCGCTGGCTCTTTCCTTCCGAGCGCCGACCCGCTATCACGCAGTTGCACAATGCTGGACCGCGCCCCGCTCCTCGACCGTCTGGACACGCTGATCACCGATGCCAAGCAGGCACTCGGTGCGGTGCAGCGAGACGACGGCCACTGGGTTTTCGAGTTCGAGGCCGACGTCACGATTCCGGCCGAGTACGTGCTGCTGCAGCACTTCCTCGACGAGATCGACGAGGACGAGCAGCGGCGCATCGGCAACTACCTGCGCGCCCACCAGGGTGCCGACGGCGGCTGGCCGCTGTTCCCGGGGCACTACGCCGACGTCTCCGCCACGGTGAAGGCCTACTACGCGCTGAAGTTGATCGGCGACGACCCGGACGCGCCGCACATGCAGCGCGCCCGCGGCCTAGTGCTCTCGCGCGGCGGCGCCGCCAAGGCCAACGTCTTCACGCGAATCGCGTTGGCGCTCTTCGGCCAGGTGCCCTGGCGCGCCGTGCCGGTCATGCCGGTCGAGATCATGCTGCTGCCCGACTGGTCGCCCTTCACCATGTCGAAGGTCAGCTATTGGTCGCGCACCGTGATCGCGCCGCTGCTGATCCTCTATGCCCTGAAGCCGCGGGCGCGCAATCCGCGCGGCGTGGACATCCGCGAGCTCTTCACGACGCCGCCGGAGCAGGAGCGCGGCTACATCCACAACGTCAGCGGGCGGCTGCTCGGCGAGGCCTTTGTGCTGGCCGACCACCTGCTGCGCATCGGCGAGCCGCTGATGCCGGGGTTCCTGCGCCGCAAGGCCGTCGCCAAGGCGGTCGACTTCATCGTGCCGCGGCTCAACGGCGAGGACGGCCTGGGCGGCATCTTCCCGGCCATGTCGAACGCGGTCATGGCCTTGGACGCGCTCGGCTACGCCAAGGACCACCCCGACCTGGTGATCGCCAAGGCCGCGCTCAAGAAGCTGCTGCTCGCGCGCGGCGAGGACCAGCTCTACTGCCAGCCCTGCCTGTCGCCGATCTGGGACACCTGCCTGGCCGCTCACGCGCTGCTGGAGGCCGGCGAGCAGCCGGACGGCGACTCCCTGTCCAAGGCCTTCGCCTGGCTGCTCGAGCGCGAGATCACCTCGGTCGAGGGCGACTGGACCTGGCGCCGGCCCGGCCTCAAGCCGGGCGGCTGGGCGTTCCAGTACCGGAACGACTTCTACCCCGACGTCGACGACACCGCGGTCGTGGTCATGGCCATGCACCGGGCCGACCCGGAGCGCTACCGAGAGGCCATCGAGCGCGCCGAGCGGTGGGTTCTGGGCATGCAGTCGGCGAGCGGCGGCTGGGGCGCCTTCGACGCCGAGAACGACAAGACCTACCTGAACCACATTCCCTTCGCCGACCACGGCGCGCTGCTCGATTCGCCGACCGTCGACGTGACCGCGCGCTGCCTCGGTATGCTGGCGCAACTCGGCTACGGCCGCGACCATCCGGTGGTCGCGCGCGGCGTCGAGTTCCTGAAGCGCGAGCAGGAGCCCGACGGCTCCTTCTACGGGCGCTGGGGCGTCAACTACATCTACGGCACCTGGTCGGCGCTCTGCGCCTTCAACGCCGTCGGCGAGGATCCCGACTCGCCGCACGTGCGCCAGGCCGTGCGGTTCCTCAAGTCGGTGCAGCGGCCGGACGGCGGCTGGGGCGAGACCTGCGCGACCTACTGGGACAACCGCAAGGGCGAGATGGCCGAATCCACGCCCTCGCAGACCGCCTGGGCGCTGCTCGGCCTGATGGCCGCCGGCGAGGTCGAGGACGAGGCCGTCGAGGCCGGCGTCGCCTTCCTCGAGAGCGTTCCGCGCGAGGGCGCGCGCTGGCAGGAGGAGTTGTGGACCGGGATCGGCTTCCCGCGCGTCTTCTACCTGAAGTACCACGGCTACGCCGCCTACTTTCCGCTCTGGGCCGTCGCGCGCTACCGCAACCTGATGCAGGGCAACTCGCGGCGCGTCGCTACCGGCCTTTAGGCGGTTGCGCGGTGGCGGCCTCGGCTTCACCGGCGCATCCCCCGGGGCCCGTGGGCCTGCTGGTCGGCCTGGCGTCCGAGGCGCGGCTGCTGCGCCGCGCCGCGCGCGGCCTCTCGCCTGCGCCCCTGATCGCGCTCAGTGCCGCCGACCCGGGGCGCGCCCAGGCCGAGGCGGCGCGGCTGGTCGCGGCCGGTGCGGCCGGCCTGGTCAGCTTCGGGCTCGCCGCCGGCCTGGATCCGGCGCTGCCCCCCGGCCGGCTGCTGCTGCCCGAATCCGTGCTCGATCCCGACGGCCGGCGCTGGCCGACCGAGGCCGCCTGGCGCGGGCGCCTGGGGCTGGAGGCCGAAGCGGGCGCCCTGGCCGGCTGCGCGGCCCTGCTCAGGACGCCGGCCGACAAGGCGGCGCTGGCGGCCGCCGGCGGCGCGGTCGCGGCCGACATGGAGAGCTATCTGCTGGCCCGCGCCGCGGCGCGGGCGGGGCTGCCGTTCCTGGTGCTGCGGGCGGTCGCGGATCCGGCCGGCCTGGCGCTGCCGCCGGCGGCCCTGGATGCCCTGGACGAGAGGGGGCGCAGCCGGGGCTGGGCCGTGGCCGGCCGCCTGCTGGCGGCGCCGCGCCAGCTTCCGGCGCTGCTTGCGCTGGCGCGCGCGGCGGCCGCGGCGGAGCGTGCCCTAGGCGGCGCGCTCCTTGTCGCGGGACGCCCGCTTCTTCGGCTCGGCTGACGGCGCCGCCTGGACCGCCTTGTCGACGAGGCCGTCGAAGACGAACTCGGCCTTTCGCTGGCCCTCGAGGCCGATATCCGGGGCGAAATCGCCCTTGGTCCGCACGCCGCGCAACTCGACCCACAGCGCCTTCAGCGGGTTGCCGACGGTGTCGTTGACCGCGGTCGGCTCATAGCCGCAATGGACCATGCAGTCGGCGCACTTCTCGTAGTTGCCGGTGCCGTAGGAGTCCCACTCGGTCTCCTCCATCAGCTCCTTGAAGCTGGCGGCATAGCCCTCGTTCAGCAGGTAGCAGGGCCGCTGCCAGCCGAAGACGTTGCGCGTCGGGTTGCCCCAGGGCGTGCACTTGTACTGCTGGTTGCCGGCCAGGAAGTCGAGGAACAGCGTCGACTGGCTGAAGCGCCACTTGCGGCCCTTGCCGCGGGCGAAGACGTCTCGGAACAGCTGCTTGGACTTGCGCCGGGTCAGGAAGTGCTCCTGGTCGGGCGCGCGCTCGTAGGCATAGCCGGGCGAGACCGTGATGCCCTCGACGTCGAGCTCGCTGGTGACGTAGTCGAAGAAGTCGGCGACCCGGTCCGGGTCCAGCCCGTCGAAGAGCGTCGCGTTGACGTTGACCCGGAAGCCCTTGTCGCGCGCCAGCTTGATCGCCTTGACCGCGCGCTCGAACACGCCCTTCTGGTTGACCGCCCGGTCGTGCTCCTCCTGGAGGCCGTCGAGGTGGATCGAGAAGGTCAGGTAGGTCGAGGGCTCGAAGAGGTGGAGCTTCTTCTCGAGCAGCAGCGCGTTGGTGCAGAGGTAGACGAACTTCTTGCGCTTGGTCAGCTCGGCGACGATCTCGCCGATCTCCCTGTGCAGCAGCGGCTCGCCGCCCGGGATCGAGACGATCGGCGCGCCGCACTCCTCGACCGCCTGGACGCAGTCGGCGACCGACAGGCGGCGGTTCAGGATCGAGTCGGGATAGTCGATCTTGCCGCAGCCGGGGCAGGCGAGGTTGCAGCGGAACAGCGGCTCGAGCATCAGCACCAGGGGGTAGCGCTTGGTGCGCGTGAGCCGCTGCTTCAGGATGTAGGCGCCGACGCGCAGCTGCTGACGGACGGGTACGGCCACTGGTCATTCCTTCCGGGCGAAGACAAGCCCTTATCGAATCAGGGATATTTTCCGCTTCCGGGCGCGGGCAGCGCAAGATTGCACTGCACAACGCCGAGTCTCAAGGCCCCGCGAACCGATGATACCTGAGGCCGCGAAGCCGCAGGGTCAAGCATGGTCACCGGCCGGCCTACCGCTCGGTGCGGCCGGGCGCCGGGCGCAGCCAGGCCATCAGGGCCGGCAGCACGACCAGGGTCGCGAGCAGCAGCGCCACGATCGAGACCGTCAGCAGCTGGCCCATCGAGGTCATGCCGCGGTGCCCGGACAGCGCCAGGCTGCCAAAGGAGGCGAGGGTGGTCAGCGCGCTGAACAGCACGGCGCGCGGCGTCGAGCTCTCCATCACCGCCGGCCCGGCGCCCTCACGGCGGCGCAGCACCAGGTGGATGCCGGCCGAGACGCCGAGACCGAGCAGCAGCGGCAGCACGATCACGTTGGCGAAGTTGAAGGCCAGGCCCAGGAGCACCGAGGCGGCGGCGGTCAGCAGCGCCGCGAGCAGCAGGGGCGCCAGCACCAGCAGGGTGTCGTCGAGCCGGCGCAGCACGACCAGCAGGATCACGACGATGGCGGCGAAGGCGATCAGGGAGGCCTCGACGAAGGCCGTGACGACGGCGCGGCTCGCCTGGGTCACGACGATCGGCGTGCCGGTCGCCTCCGGCGCCACGGCCAGCACCGCGTCGGCGAAGCGCCCGAGATCCTCGTTGCCGAGGATGCGCCCGGCCGGGAAGGCCTGGACGCGGGCCCGGCCGTCCTCGGCGATCCACTGGCCCCTGAGCGCCTGCGGAACGTCCTCGAGCCCGACCGGGCGCGCTTCCAGGGCCGTGCCGAGGCGCTCGACCAGGCCCGGGAAGTGCGCGAACAGGCGGTCCTCGTACTCGGCCAGCGCAGCCGTGCCCGCCAGCCGCGCGAGCGCGTCGCGCAGCCGCGCGGCCGCCTCGGCCGGCGCACCGCCGGCGGCCGCCGTCTCGCCGAGGCGCGTGTTCAGCCGCTCGACCGCCTCCGCGCGCTCGGTCTCCTCGGGCGGCGGCTCCGGGAAGCTCAGGAAGACCGGCCCCAAGTAGCTCGCCATGGCGTCGACGATGTTCAGCTTCGGCTCCTGGTCCTCCGGCACGAAGCTCTGCAGGGTCAGCACGCGGCCGACTTCGGGCAGGGCGCGCAGGCGCTCGGCGGCCTCGGTCGCCGCCGGCAGGTCGGGGCGCAGCAGCTCCAGGGTGTAGACCGAGCTGTTCGGCTCGGCCGCGAGCTCGTGGAAGGTCGCGACCGACTCGGTTTCGGGATCCTTGAGGTTGATCGGATTGAAGTCGAAGCGCAGCGCCGGCAGCAGCGCGGCGCAGCCGAGGCCGAGCAGCAGCGCCGCCAGGCAGATGCGCCGGCCCTGCGCGGCGATCATGGCGTTGGCGCCGCCGCCGAGGCGCCGCGCCCGGGGCAGGGTCGCGCGCGGCCCGAGCAGCGCCAGGGCCGCCGGCAGCACCGTGAAGCTGGCGAGCAGCGCGCAGGCCATGCCGGCGCCGGAGATCAGGCCGAGCTGGGCGAGGCCGCGGTAGTCGGTCGGCAGGAAGGACAGGAAGCCGGCGGCGGCGGCGACGGCGCTGAGGCCGAGTGCCCCGGCGATGGCGGCGCCGGTGGCGGCCAGCGCCTTGCGACGGTCGGGCTCGCGCTCGCGCTCCTCGAGAAAGCGCAGGCAGAAGTGGATGCCGAAGTCGATGCCGAGGCCGATGAACAGCACGGCGAAGGCGACCGAGAGCAGGTTCAGGTAGCCGACCAGCACCAGCGCCAGGCCGGCGGTCCAGCTGAGGCCGACGGCCAGGGTCAGGACCGCCGCGGCGACGACCCTGGGCGAGCGCAGGCCCAGGAACAGCAGCAGGGTGACGCCGACCAGGGACAGGAAGCCGGCGGTCTTGCCGCCGAGCGCGACGCTGTCGAGCTCCTCCTGGTCGAGCGCCGGGCTGCCGGTCAGACGCAGCCGCTCGATGCCGTGGGCTTCGGCCAGGTCGCGCCCCTGCTCGCGGAGGAAGGCGATCGGCGGCCCGGCTGGCTTCAGGCCGGCGAAGCTGCGCAGCGGCTGCGCCAGCACGAACTGCCGCGTCTCGCTGCCGAGCTGGCCGCCGGGCTCGCCCGCCTCCTCGCCGGCGACCAGGGTGCGCCAGGACAGCTCGGCCGGCCGCCCCTCGGCCTGCGCCTCGGCGACCGCGGCCAGCCGGTTCAGCACCGGCGCCAGCTCGCTGCCGCCGAACCCTGCGGCCTCGGCCTGCTCGCCGAGCGCCAGGTCCAGGACCTCTGCAAGGCCGCGCAGGCTGGGGTCGGCGGCGAGCGAGCCGAGCAGCGGCGCCGCCTCGGCCAGGCGGTCGGCCAGGGCTTCGAGCTCGGCGACCGACAGGAACAGCAGGCCGTTCTCCTGCAGGTAGGGCAGGCCCGCCGGCCAGTAGACCTCGGCGAAGAGCTCGGGCCTGGCCCGCAGGCGCTCGACCAGCGTGGCCGCCGCGGCGTCGGCCTGCTCGGGCGTCGGCGCGTCGAGGACCGCGACCAGCAGGCCGCGCAGCTCGGGAAAGGCCCGGGCCATGGCGATGTCGTTCTGCCGGAAGGGTACCTCGGACGAAATCATGTCGGTAGTCGAGGTGTCGATGGCGAGCCGCTCGACCACCGCCCAGAGCGTGCCCGCCGTCAGCAGCAGCGCGGCGAGCAGCACGGCCAGCGGACGCCGGGCCGAGAAGCCGGCGCACAGGCGGCCGGCGCGGGCCGGGCCACTGCTATCGGTCGGAATCAAGGGGACCGTCTCTTGCTTTCGCCGCAGGCGGGGACACATAAGGCGCGCGTTCGACAGCCGCGGAAGGCCGTGCCGCCGGCCCTTGTTCTGACAAAGTGCGCCGGCCGAGTCACCTGGGAAACGTGCCCGGAAGGTGCGGGTCCCGGGCCGCAATCCGCTCGTTGGAGGAGTGAACGACGATGCTGCCTTCTCTCCGCCGCCTGACGGCCAGCGCCCTGGCAGCCGCCGTCGCCGCCGGCTTGGCGATCGCGCCCCTGACCGCCCAGGCCAGCCCGGCCGAGCCGGTCGAGGCCGTGGACGCGGCCCTGCTCGAGGCGATGAAGCGGGCCGACGAGCTCGGCTTCGAAGGCCGCTTCGCGCTGCTCGAGCCGGTGGTGCAGGAGAGCTTCGACCTGCCCTACATGGCGGAGATCGCGGTCGGCCGGCATTGGCAGAAGCTCGATGCCGAGCAGAAGCGGGCCCTGGTCGAGGTCTTCGGGGAGCTGAGCGTGGCCAGCTTCGCGGCGCGCTTCGACGGCTATTCCGGAGAAACCTTCGAGCTCGGCCAGACCCGCGACGGCCCGCGCGGCTCCAAGCTGGTCGTCAACCGGCTGGTCAAGGGCGACGGCGAGGCCATTCCCATCAACTTCCTGCTGCGCGAGGTCGAGGGCGAGTGGCGGATCGTCGACATCCTGCTCGACGCCAAGTTCAGCGAGCTGGCGACCAAACGCTCCGAGTACACTTCGGTCGTCGGCAGCCAGGGCTTCGACCAGCTGCTGGTGCTGCTCGAGCGCAAGGTCGCCGAGCTGCGAACCGCGGACTGACGCTAGCGCTCGGCGGACTCACGCTAGCGCTGGGCGGCCAGGGCCTTCAGGCCCGCCCGGTAGTCCGGGTAGCGCAGCCGGACGCCCAGCTCCTCCTTGATCCGCCGGTTCGAGACCCGCTTGTTGTCGTCGTAGAAGCTGCGCCCCATCGGGCTCAGCTCAGCGCTCTCGAAGGGCAGCGCCGGCGGCGCCGGCAGGCCGAGCAGCGCCGCGGCGAAGGCGACGACCTCTGCCGGGTCGGCGGCCTCCTCGTCGCAGACGTTGTAGGCGGCTCCGGGATTCGGGCGCGCCATCGAGGCTTCCAGCACCGTCGCGATGTCCTCGACGTGGATCCGGCTGAACACCTGGCCCGGCTTGACGATGCGCCGCGCGGTGCCGGCCGCGACGCTGTCGAGCTGGCTGCGCCCGGGGCCGTAGATGCCGGCGAGGCGGAACAGGTGGACCGGCGCCCCCTGGTCCCGGTGCAAGGCGAGCCAGGCCGCCTCGGCCTCGACCCGGCGCCGGCCGCGCTCACCGCTCGGCGTCAGGCTGCTCGCCTCGTCGACCCAGCCGCCGCCGCGGTCGCCGTAGACCCCGGTCGTCGAGAGATAGCCGACCCAGGCCAGCTCGGGCAGGGCGGCGATCGCCGCGCCGTGCGCCGCCAGCACCGGGTCGCCGCCGGCGCCCGGCGGCGCCGAGGCGAGCAGGTGCGTGGTCCCGGCCAGAGCGGCCGCCGCCTCCTCGAGGGGACGCCCGGCGTCGAACAGGAAGCTCTCGATGCCCTCGCCGGCCAGGCGCTCGACCTTGGCCGGGTCGCGCGTCGTGCCGGCGACGCGCCAGCCGTCGTCGCGCCGGCGCCGCGCCAGGGCGAGGGCGCTGAAGCCGAGGCCGAAGCAGAACAGGCGGGGGGTGCTCCTCGTCATCTCCCAGGGATGCCATGCTGCCGCCTTGCGCGCCAGCCTCCGGCTGCGCCATCTTGCCGGCCATGTCGATCCCATTCCCGCGGCTGCTGCCTGCGCTCCTCCTGCTGCTGCTCCTCGTGCCGGTGCCGCCGCTGGCGGCCCAGGGCGAGGCCGGGGCCAGCGAGGAGACCAAGCGGCGCTATCGCGACTGCATGCACCTGGCGCGCACCGATCCGATCGAGGGCGAAAAGGCCGCGGAGGCCTGGATCGCCGAGGGCGGCGGCGGGCCGGCCGAGCACTGCCGCGGCGTCGTCGATGCGACGCTCGGCCGCTACGAGCAGGCCGCCGAGCGCTTCGCCGCGCTCGCCGACTCGATCCCCGAGAGCGAGCAGCGCGCCCGCCTGCTCGGCCAGTCGGGGCAGGCCTGGATGCTGGCCGGCGACCTCGACACGGCCTACGAGCAGCAGACCCGCGCGGTCACCCTGCGCCCCGACGACCCGGACCTGCTGGTCGACCGCAGCCTGATCCTGGCCTCCCAGGAGCGCTATTGGGAGGCGGTCGACGACCTCAACCGGGTGCTCGACCTGCGGCCGCAGAGCCCGGAGGCGCTGATCTTCCGCGCCGCCTCCTACCGCCTGCTCGGCGTCCTCGAGCTGGCCGGCGACGACATCGAGCGCGCCCTGGTCCTGGTGCCCGACCATCCGGAAGCGTTGCTCGAGCGCGGCCTGCTGGCGGCCGAGCTCGGCGACCCCGAGGCGGCGCGGCGCGACCTGGAGAAGGTCGTGGAGCTCGCCCCCGACTCGCCGGCCGCCGAGGTCGCCCGCCGGCGGCTGGCCGCGCTGCCGGCGGGATAGGCCCGGGCGGGGTAGGGCCAGGGCGGGGTAGGGCCAGGGCGTGAAAGCGCCGCCGCGCGACCTCAGAAGTCCAGGTCGGCGTAGTGCTTGGGCGGCGGACTGCCCGGCATCAGGTCGGCAAGCAGGGGGCGCATCGAGGGCCGGGACTTGACCCGGGCGTACCAGTCCTTGGCGCCCTCGTGCTGGTCCCAGGGCACGTCGCCCAGGTAGTCCAGGCAGGACAGGTGCGCGGCGGCGGCGATGTCGGCCAGGCCGAACTCGTCGCCCGACAGCCAGGTGCGGCGGTCGATGAGCCAGGCGATGTAGCGCAGATGGTGGTGGATGTTGCTGTTGGCGGCGCGGATCGCGGAGGAGTCCGGCGTGCCGACGCCGAGGAAGCGCTTCATCAGCTTTTCCTCGAGCAGCAGCTCCGAGACCTCGCGGGCGAACTTGCGGTCGAACCAGTTGGCGAGACGCCGGGATTCGGCGCGCTCGAAGGGGTCGCGGCCAAGGAGCGGGTGCTCCGGGTAGCACTCCTCGAGGTACTCGGCGATGACCAGGTGGTCGGGCAGGACGGTGCCGTCCTCCTCGACCAGCACCGGAACCTCGCCGGCCGGGTTGAGGCGCAGGAAGGACTCCCGGCGCTCCCAGATCTGCTCGGCCTTGAGCTCGAAGGACAGCTTCTTCTCGGCCAGCATCAGCCGGACCTTGCGGCTGCCCGGGTCGAGCGGCAGGTGGTAGAGGATGCGCATGGCGCGGCGACTATAGCTTCGCCGCCCGCGTCGGCAAGACGGGTGTCGGCACTATCGGCCAAACGCACCTCACCCTCCCACGCTGCGCGTGGGCCCCTCCCTCTCCCCTGAAGCGGAGAGGGGAAGACTTGGCGCCCTCGCCTTCCTCTCCGCTAGGCCCGCTTCTCGCGCGCCGCCAGGGTCGCCGGCTGCTCCAGGCGGTCGATCATCTCCTTGGGCACGATCTGCCAGAAGTGCTCGCGCTCCATCGCCCAGTCGATCAGCAGGCGCTCGGCGAAGCGGCTCTGGGTCTCGCGCACGTGCTCGGCCACGAGGTCGCGCAGGACACCCTCCCAGTAGTCGGTCTCGACGCGCTGGTAGACCACCGAATCGGCGTTGATCTTGAGCGGCAGCCTCGCCTCGGGATCGTAGACGAAGGCCATGCCGCCGCTCATGCCGGCGGCGAAGTTGAAGCCGACCGGCCCCAGGATCACCGCCGTGCCGCCGGTCATGTACTCGCAGCCGTTGGAGCCGCAGCCCTCGACGACCGCGACGGCGCCGGAGTTGCGCACGCAGAAGCGCTCCCCCGCCTGGCCGGCGGCGAACAGCCGCCCGGCCGTCGCGCCGTAGAGCACGGTGTTGCCGATGATCGTGTTGTTCTGGGTCTCGAGCGGGCTCTTGGTCATGGGCCGCACCGTGATGGTCGCGCCCGAGAGGCCCTTGCCGACGTAGTCGTTGGCGTCGCCGAAGACCTCGAGCTTCAGGCCCTGGACCGCCCAGGCGCCGAGCGACTGGCCGGCCGAGCCGCGCAGCCGCACGGTCATGTGGCCGGGCGCCAGGCCGGTCATGCCGAACTTGCGGGTGATCATCGAGCTCATCCGCGTCCCGATCGCGCGCTGCGTGTTCTGGATGGTGTACTGCAGCTGCATCTTCTCGCGGTCGCGGAACAGGCCCTCTGCGTCCTCCAGCATCTGGGCGTCGAGCGTGTCCGGGACCTCGTTGCGGCCCTCCAGGGTGCAGTGCACCGGCAGGCCGTTGCCCTCGGCGCGGGCGAGCAGCGGGTTGAGGTCGAGGTCGTCGAGGTGCGCCGCACCGCGGCTGACCTGGCGCAGCAGGTCCGAGCGGCCGATCACCTCCTCGAAGCGGCGCAGGCCGAGCTGCGCCAGGATCTCGCGGACCTCCTCGGCCAGGAAGGAGAAGAGGTTGACGACCTTCTCCGGGGTGCCGGTGAAGCGCTGGCGCAGCGCGTCGTCCTGGGTGCAGACGCCGACCGGGCAGGTGTTGGAGTGGCACTGCCGGACCATGATGCAGCCCATGGCGACGAGGCCGGCGGTGCCGACGCCGTACTCCTCGGCGCCCAGCATGGCCGCGATGACGACGTCGCGGCCGGTGCGGATGCCGCCGTCGGTGCGCAGCTTCACGCGGTGGCGCAGGCGGTTCAGGGTCAGCACCTGGTGGACCTCGCTGAGGCCCATCTCCCAAGGGACGCCGGCGAACTTGATCGAGGTCTGGGGGCTGGCGCCGGTGCCGCCGACGTGGCCGGAGATCAGGATCACGTCGGCGCCGGCCTTGGCGACGCCAGCGGCGATCGTTCCGATTCCGGAACGGGCGACCAGCTTGACGCAGACCTGGGCCTCCGGGTTGATCTGCTTGAGGTCGTAGATCAGCTGCGCCAGGTCCTCGATCGAGTAGATGTCGTGGTGCGGCG